>NZ_JAXDEO010000118.1:0-6039 GCF_035064975.1 Pseudomonas sp. YuFO20 | reverse complement strand
CGCCGCTCAATGAGCGGCGTTTTTGTTAAATATGGAGCGGGAAACGAGACTCGAACTCGCGACCCCGACCTTGGCAAGGTCGTGCTCTACCAACTGAGCTATTCCCGCAAAAAGCATCCCCTGGGGGACTCTAACATCTGTTACAAACAAAAACGCCACTCGGTGAGCGGCGTTTTTGTTAAATATGGAGCGGGAAACGAGACTCGAACTCGCGACCCCGACCTTGGCAAGGTCGTGCTCTACCAACTGAGCTATTCCCGCAAATGGCGTCCCCTAGGGGACTCGAACCCCTGTTACCGCCGTGAAAGGGCGGTGTCCTAGGCCACTAGACGAAGGGGACACGCTGCCCGGAACACATGGTGTGTGTTTCGGTGCCCAGATCCGCATCCGAAGACTTGGTTCTGGTTTCACTCAGCCCTGCCCGAAAGCAAGACCGTTTAAAAATGGAGCGGGAAACGAGACTCGAACTCGCGACCCCGACCTTGGCAAGGTCGTGCTCTACCAACTGAGCTATTCCCGCAATGGCGTCCCCTAGGGGACTCGAACCCCTGTTACCGCCGTGAAAGGGCGGTGTCCTAGGCCACTAGACGAAGGGGACACACTACAACATTCACTGCCTGCTTCGTTTCGCTGTGTGCTTTACGCTGCAAGTGGCGCGCATTCTATGGATGGATTGAGAGGTCGTCAACCCCCTGTTATAAATTTATTTAAATCAATGACTTCGGACTGCTTTTAAGGCCCCTTGCGGTTTTCCGTCGCCCGGGGTCTGGCGCCTATATTCTGACACTCGCCAAGACGTTATAGTCGACGCCATGAGTGATGGCAATATGCTCCTGAGGTGCCAGCATTTATATAAGCGGGCTGCGGCCGATAAAACCTTGGCCACGCCGAGTCAAGCAGTCGAGCGGCTCCAGGCAGCTGGAGACCAAGCCACTACACTCGCATGCAAACCCTATAAAAGAGGTCTTACCGGTGACACCACTCATGATCACCCTGCTCGTCGTAGCCGGGATTGCACTCTTGATCGCCATTGGCTACATCAACCATGTGGTGGAAAACAATAAGCTGGAAAGGGCCCGTACCAAGGTGGAACTCAATGACCGTTTGCGTCGCTGTGGTGAGATCACCGAGACGTTTCCCGGCCAGTTGATGACGCCAGCGCTCAAGCTGCTGCTGACCCGCCTGGAGCTGAATGTTTGCCAACGCCTGTTGAACCTGGAAAAGACCAGCGCCAACCTCAAGGCACGGATAACCGAACTGGAGGCCCTGGTTGCCCAGGGCCAATCGATTCCGGTCAACAACCCGCCGGCACCGATCCAGACCGAAGCCAAGGCCAAGGACGTGCGTTTCCTGCTCGAAGCCCTGCACGGGCAAATCACCCGCGCGGCACAGGATGGTTTCCTGCCACCCAACGAAGCCAAGGGCTGGATCCGTGAAGTGCGCCATATCCTTGTGCTGCTGCACATCGAGTTTTTCAACAACCTCGGCCAGCACTCCCTGCAGCAGAACCAACCCGGCCAGGCGCGGCTGGCGTTCGAGCGTGGCGTGCAGTACCTGCGCAAGCAGCAGGACCCCCAGGTCTACGCCGAACAATTGCAATACCTGGAAAAACTCCTGGCCCGCGCCAACGACCAGGTCATGGACCGCATCGCTCCGGTGGAGGGCGATGTCAACCAATTGACCGAAGGCCTCAAGGACGTCGAGGCGGATGCGGACTGGAAGAAGAAAGTGATCTACGACTGATCACCGAGCGAACGTAGAAACAAGATCAAAAGATCGCAGCCTGCGGCAGCTCCAACAGTGGAATGCGATCCCTGTAGGAGCTGCCGCAGGCTGCGATCTTTTAGTGGCAGTCAGGCCTGCATCAGAGCCTGAAATGCCCCACCATCCCCTTCAACTCAACCCCCAACTGCGCCAGCTCGATACTCGACGCCGCATTGCCCTGCATCGCCAGCGAAGACTGGTCCGCACTCGCACGAATACTCGTGACGCTGCGATTGATCTCCTCGGCCACCGAGCTCTGCTCTTCGGCAGCCGCCGCGATCTGCTGGTTCATCTGCTGAATCAAGGACACGGCCGCCGCAATGCTCCCCAGCGCACTCTCGGTCTGCAGTGCATCGCTGACGGCCAGTTTCACCAACTCGCCGCTGCTCTGTATCTGCTGCACCGACGCCTGCGCCGCCGAGCGCAAGGCGCTGACCAGTCGCTCGATCTCCTCGGTTGATTGCTGGGTCCGCTTGGCCAGGGCCCGCACTTCATCGGCCACCACCGCAAACCCCCTGCCCTGTTCGCCGGCCCGGGCCGCTTCGATGGCCGCGTTGAGGGCCAACAAATTGGTCTGCTCCGCCACGCTCTTGATCACGCCGAGCACCGTACCGATGTTCTGGATTTCCGCGCTCAGGCTTTCGATGCTTGAACTGGCCGAAGTGGCGGAATCCGCCAGTTGTTCGATTCGCACCATGCTCTGGCGCACCACCTGTTGCCCACTTTCCACCTTGCTGTCCGCCGTTTGCGCCGCCTGGGCGGCCTCCTCCGCATTACGCGCGACGTCATGCACGGTGGCGGTCATCTGGTTCATGGCCGTCGCCACCTGCTCGGTATCTTCCTTCTGGCTGCTGACTTCGAGGTTGGTCTGTTCGGTCACGGCGGACAAGGATTGCGCTGACGTGGCCAACTGCTCGATGCCCGCCTGCAAACCGCTGACGATCTGGCTCAGCCCTTCGCCCATCTGCTGCATGGCTTGCATCAACTGGCCAATCTCGTCTCGGCGGGTCACTTCAACCTTGGCACTCAGGTCCCCGGCAGCGATCTGCTGCGCCACACCAATCACGGTGCGCAGCGGCGCGACGATCAAGCGGGTGATCACCCACGCCGCAATCAGGCCGACCAGCAAGGCTAGCACGGAAGAACCGAGGATCAGCAGCGAGTTGTTCTTCAGCTGCGTCTGCATCGACTGGTCTTCGGCGACATAGGCCTGATCCACCCGCTCAACCACTTGGGCAGCGCGTTGATGCAATTGCTGGTAGACGGTTTTTTCCTGTTCCAGCAGGCCGGTGTACTCGGCGAGCTTGTCGCTGAAACTGGCGATATGGCCGGTCACTTCATTGAGGACGGTCTGGTAGCCCTCATCCTTGACCGTGTTCTTGAGTTGTTCGGCCTGGGTCAGCGCCTGGCTGGCCTGCTCGATCTTGCCCTGTGCGGTGCTGTCGTCGCCCTTGCGGCTCTGGTCCAGGCGCACGCGCGCTTCGTTCATGGCTTGCAGCATCAACCGCGAAACCTGGCTGACCTGGCTGGCTTGCTCGATGAATTGCGCCCCGTCCTTGCCTTCGGATTCCTTCAGCGTATAAGCGCCGTCGTCGGCGAGCCCGGCTTGCAGGACGTCGAGGTTGTTGGCCACGCTGGACACCGACCAACTGGCCATTTCCAGCGCCAGGTCCTTGGCCTGGCTGAGCGAGACAAATTCGTCAAACGCCTTGCGGTAGGCCCCCAGGGACTGCTCGACGTCATTCATCACCGGTACGTTGGCCGCCGACGCCGCCTTGAGCTGCTTTGCCAGGTCGATCAGGCCGTCAACGCCTGCGTGCAGGGCGTCGACGGTTTTCGGGCTGCCGTGCAAGGCATATTCCTGCTCCAGCAGCCGCACCTTGAGCAAGCCGCTGTTGAGCGAAGACATCTGCTTGAGCCCGTCGAAGCGTTGGCTGATGGTGTGCAGCGACCATACACCGATGGCCGCCACCAGGGCCGTCAGCAACAGCACCAGCACAAACCCGACACCCAGTTTTTTTGCCATACCGAGGTTGGCAAAACGTCCTTGCACGGCCGAAATCATTGCACTCAGTCCCCCGCCATTATCAATAGCGGCAGAGTCGCAACGGGCCTTTGGCAACACAAGTCTCTGGCGTCGCAATAATGGCAAAAAGCTACGCCCCCGTCGTTTTCAGAACACTGGAGGTCGATCCGCAATCAAAACGCCGTAACCCCGCCATCCACGGCCAATGAGTGCCCCGTGGTGAACGCCGCGCCATCGCTGCACAGGTACAGCACCGCGCTGGCGATTTCCTCGACCTTGCCGATGCGACCCACCGGGTGCATGGCATTGGCGAACTCGCCTTTCTTCGGGTCTGCTTCGTAAGCGCGGCGGAACATGTCGGTGTCGATCACCGCCGGGCACACGGCATTAACGCGGATTTTTTTCTTGGCGTATTCAATCGCGGCCGATTTGGTCAGGCCGATGACCGCGTGCTTGGACGCCGCGTAGATGCTCATCTTCGGTGCAGCCCCGAGACCGGCCACAGAAGCCGTGTTGACGATTGCACCGCCGCCCTGGGCCAGCAACAAAGGCAGTTGGTACTTCATGCACAACCACACGCCTTTGACGTTGACGCCCATGATCGCGTCGAACTCGTCGACCGTACCCTCGGCCAGTTTGCCCTTCTCGATCTCGATGCCGGCGTTGTTGAAGGCATAGTCGAGACGGCCGTAGGTATTGACCACTTCATCCATCAGATTTTTTACATCGCTTTCCAGCGTCACGTTGCAACGCACGAACGTCGCTTCGCCGCCTGCCGTGCGGATCAGCGCTACCGTGCCCTCACCGCCCGCGGTGTCCATGTCGGCCACCACCACCTTCAGGCCTTCGGCGGCAAACGCCTGGGCCGTGGCCCGGCCGATGCCGGCTGCCGCGCCTGTCACTACGGCCACCTGGCCGGAAAACGTCATGCTCATTGTTCTGTCCTCGAAGAGAAGTTTGCGGGGGGTCGCGTTTTTCCAGCATAGCCAGAGCCCCCGCCGCCAGGCAGCACTATCAGAAGGCCGGTTGAGTCCCCATGCATCGCAGTGATGGAACTACCGTACCAACTATCACTGCACTGGATCAGAGCGTATTCGCCGCATCAGCCGAACTTGCGACATCGACCCTGAGGGTCTATCAACAAGGTTTCATTCATCCTGAGTGCCTGCCATGACGTCCCAGACCAATCGCCAATTTCTCCTCGCCAAACGCCCGGTGGGGGCCGCGACCCGGGAAACCTTCACCTATCAGGAAGTACCGGTCGGCGAACCGGCTGCAGGCCAGATCCTGGTCAAGAACGAATACCTGTCCCTGGACCCGGCCATGCGCGGCTGGATGAACGAAGGCAAGTCCTACATCCCGCCGGTCGGTCTTGGCGAAGTGATGCGCGCGTTGGGAGTGGGCAGGGTCGTGGCCTCGAACAACCCCGGGTTCGCAGTCGGTGACTACGTCAACGGCGCCCTCGGCGTGCAGGATTATTTCCTCGGCGAGCCGCGCGGGTTCTACAAGGTTGATCCGCAACTGGCGCCGCTGCCGCGCTACCTGTCCGCGCTGGGCATGACCGGCATGACCGCGTATTTCGCGTTGCTCGACGTGGGTGCGCCCAAGGCCGGCGATACGGTCGTACTGTCGGGCGCTGCGGGAGCGGTGGGCAGCAATGCCGAGCAGATTGCCAAGATCAAGGGCTGTCGGGTCGTCGGCATCGCCGGCGGCGCGGACAAGTGCCGGTTCCTCATCGACGAACTGGGGTTTGACGGCGTCATCGACTACAAGAATGAGGATGTCGTTGCCGGACTCAAGCGCGAATGCCCGAAAGGCGTCGATGTGTATTTCGATAACGTGGGCGGCGATATCCTCGACGCGGTGTTGAGCCGCCTGAACATGAAAGCCCGGGTGGTGATCTGTGGCGCCATCAGCCAGTACAACAACAAGGAAGCGGTCAAGGGCCCGGCCAACTACCTGTCGTTGCTGGTCAACCGTGCGCGCATGGAAGGTTTTGTAGTGATGGACTACGCCGCGCAGTTCGCCGCCGCCGGACAGGAAATGGCCGGCTGGATGGCCAAGGGGCAGCTCAAGAGCAAGGAAGATATTGTGGAGGGACTGGAGACGTTCCCGGAGACGCTGATGAAACTGTTCAGCGGGGAGAATTTTGGCAAGTTGGTCCTGAAAATCTGAAGCTGTTCTGTAGGAGCCGGCTTGCTGGCGATGCAGGCGCCGCGGTCATTCAGATAAACCGCGGCGCCTGCATC
>NZ_JAXDEO010000117.1:0-6085 GCF_035064975.1 Pseudomonas sp. YuFO20 | reverse complement strand
ACGGCCAGTTGCACAGCCGCGACACCGGCCAGTTGATCGACAGCGAAGAATTCCGCTACGACGCTGCGGCGAACCGGTTGAACTTCAACACCAGCCAGTTTGACCACGTCAAGGACAACCGCCTGAAGCGATGGCGGGATCAGGAGTATGCCTACGATGCGTGGGGCAACCTGATTGAAAAACGCAGCGGCATGGGCACGCTGCAGACGTTTGTTTATGACTGTGAAAATCGGTTGGTGCGGGCTGAGACGTTGGTGAATGGCAGGCTGGAGAGTACCGGTTCGTATCGGTATGACAGCCTGGGGCGGCGGGTTGGTAAGGTTTCAGAGGTCAACGGCAAGACCGAGCAGAAGCACTTTTTGTGGCAAGGCCTGCGGATGTTGCGTGAAGAGCGACCGGGGCAGAGCAGTCTGTATCTCTATGAGCCGGGGAGTTACGCGCCGTTGGCGCGTGTCGACCAGGCGGAAGGTGAGGAGCGGAAGCTTTACTACTTCCACACTGATCAGATTGGTACGCCGTTGGAGATGACTGACGCGCACGGGAGCATTGTCTGGCAGGCGACGTACAAGGCTTGGGGGGCGGTTGAAAAGCTGGCGGTCAATGAAGTCGAGCAGAATCTGCGGTTTCAGGGGCAGTATTTTGACGATGAGACGGGGCTGCACTACAACACGTTTCGGTATTACGATCCGGAGGTGGGGCGGTTTGTGGCGCAGGATCCGATTGGTTTAGCTGGCGGAGTCAATCTGTATCAATATGCTAATAGCGCTATTGGTTGGATCGATCCATTGGGGCTTTGCTCCAAAGCGCTAAGCAACAATATGACAAAAAGTGGAACTCCCCGCCCCGCAAACTCCGCTGCTCATCACATCGTTGGTGATACTGCCAAGCTTGCAGCTCCTGCGAGAGCGGTCCTGGCAAAGCATGATATTCATGTGGATGATGCAATCAACGGAGTGTTTTTGCCTAATCGTAATAACGTTGACTCGAGCGTGCCAGGGATCCTGCATAATGGTAAGCATCCAAATTCTTATTTTGAGAATGTTAACCAGCTTATAATTAGTGCAGATAAGGCTGGTGGCAAGCCGATGGTTTTGAAGACAATCGATAGAATCCGAAATACATTACTAACGAGTCCACGGGACGCTCAGTGGTCCGGATTATTTGGGTGATTTATGAAAATTTATTCAATAACGCAAAATGACAAATATAAAACATTGGTCGATGCGGATCAAGTGGAAAGTCTGCAGGAGTTCGCTACAAAGCTTGCATATGGTGACGCAATTTTGGAGTCTGAAAACCAGTGTTATCGCGTTGTATATAATAGTGATGATAAAAACAAACCGGCACTTTCTGATTTTTTTACATTTTTCAGGCCTATCTTGGTTGTCTCTGAAAAAGCATATGAGGCGCTTGGTTTTTTGCAGGTTTTTCCTACGGTTAAGTTGCTCGGGCCGCGTGCGGGGGATGTCGCAGTATTTGTTGCCGAGGTTCTATCAGATGCATTTGATGTTGATCAATCCGATTATGATAAGGGGGAGGGTGGGTATGTAGTTTACAAAGCGGTGTTAAATATTCCCGAGAATTACAAGAGTGAGATTTTTCGCATTCCTGAAAATCCGCAAGTTCTATATGTCAGTCAAGTGTTCAAAGATGCTGTAGAGTCGCAGGGCCTGAGAGGGGTCGCTTTTAAGGAGGTTGCACAGAGTTGTTGAGTGAATAAGCGGAAAAGGGGACAGATTTATTTTGGACCGTTTTTCGTTTTTCCCTAAATAAATCTGTCCCCTTTTTCGCTCTTTTTCGCTGCAGGTTGACGGGCGTAAAGCTCCGGTGTCGACTCTTACTTCCGTCGATTTGAATGCCTGGAGTGAGAAAGTCACCATCAAGGACGAGACCGGGAATCCGATGCTATCAACGGTGTGCACCGGCATCATGAGCCATGACCTGTTCCTCACCACTCTGGATGTATTGCTGGATGTTGATCGCGCCAGCAACGATGAGACGGCGCCAAGTCTGGCCTGAGGAATTCATATTCCTAAATGATATAAATAGATAATTATTTATTCCTTTTGTTGTTGTGGCAGGCAGTGCACCTTTGAGGCCTGCCCCTTCATCCGCAAGGGTCGACATCAGACAGGAAGCCTCAACATGACCATCAAAGCGATCAACGTCCGCAACCAGTTCAAGGGCATCATCAAGGAAATTCTGGAAGGCGAAGTGGTGTCCGAAATCGACGTGCAAACGGCATCCGGCATTGTCACCTCGGTGATTACCACCCGCTCGGTGCGCGACCTTGAACTGAAGGTTGGGAGCGAAGTGATTGCCTTCGTGAAATCCACTGAAGTCTCGATTGCCAAACTCTGAATCCGAGGTTCAACGCCTGACTAATTATCACAGGTACAAAAAGCCCGGCTGATCAGGCCGGGCTTTTTGTTGGGTACTGCGGTGCAGCGATGGGGTCAGGCGACGGTATTGCCTTGCAGACGATCCGAACCATCGGCGGCGACGGTGTTGCCCTGCAGGCGATCAGAGCCGTCGGCGGCGACGGTGTTGCCTTGCAGGCGATCAGAGCCGTCGGCGGCGACGGTGTTGCCCTGCAGGCGGTCGGAACCATCGGCGGCAACGGTGTTGCCTTGCAGACGGTCCGAACCATCGGCAGCCACACGATTTTCGATCAGGCGGTCAGAACCACCCTCAGCCACACGGCTTTCAATCAGACGATCCGAGCCACCTTCAGCCACAACAGGTTGAACAGAGGTAGCGGCAAAAGCGTTAACTGCAAAAACCGAGAAAGCGATGCTGAGGAGGGTTTGGCGTTTCATGATCGTGTGCTCCGGGTGTTGTTGGTTGGTATGGAGCTGATGTTACGCCGCACAGTTTTTAAGAGAACTTCATTGAGTTAATGGTGACTATTGACGTAGTCAATGGAGGATTTGGTGATCCTTGTGGGAGCGGGCTTGCTCGCGAAAGCGGTGTGCCAGTCACCATCATCATTGATTGACACACCGCATTCGCGAGCAAGCCCGCTCCCACAGGGTTCGTGGCGTTAGCGGGAAATCAGTCCGTGATCAAGGGCGTACTTGACCAGCGCCGCCGGCTTGTCGATGTTTAGCTTGCGCCGAATGCTCAGGCGATGGGTTTCTACGGTGCGCACGCTGATGTCCAGTTCCCGGGCCATTTCCTTGTTGTTCAGGCCCTGGGCCATTTTCGCCAGCACCTGGCTTTCCCGCGGTGTGAGTTCGTTGTCGGTGTTTCTGTCGGCGATCAGCCGCTGGGCGATGTCGGCGCTGTAGAAGGTGCCGCCGCTGGAGATGGCTTCGATGGCGGCGATGATTTCCCGGGACGGGGCATTCTTCAGCACGTAGCCGCTGGCGCCGGAGCGCACCGATTCACTGACGTATTCGTAATTGTCGTACATGCTCAGCACCAGCACCTTGAGCGACGGGTACTGGCTGCGCAGCACGCGGGTCAGTTCCAGGCCGTTCATGTCCGGCAGGCTGATGTCGACCAGCAGCAGGTCGGGCTGGCAGCGCCCGACCATCTCGATGGCCTCGGCGCCGTTTTCCGCTTCGCCGACCATTTCCAGGGGCGACATCACGGCCAGTAGCGCCTTGATGCCGTCGCGGACCAGGGAGTGATCGTCGACCAGGGCGACACGGATCGGGGAGGGCAGGTTCATGCAAGGTTCACTCTTGTAGTTTTGCGCCAGGTTTCATCGGCAGCCGTACGTCCAGCTCGCTTCTGCCTGGCATCGAGATCAGATCGAAACGCCCGCCAAAATGTTCGACGCGTTCGCGGATGTTACGCAAGCCAATGCCGGCCTGGCGACGTTCGACCTGGGCAACATTGAACCCCATTCCGTCATCGACCAGCGTCAGCCGCACGGACTGTTCACAACCGCGCAGGCTGATGGACACGTTTTTCGCCTGGGCGTGACGTTCGATGTTGGTCAGGCCTTCCTGGACGATGCGGAACAGCGCAACAGCGGCGCCGTCGACCAGTTGGCAGTCGAATTCGTTTTCGTCATAGGTCACGGTCAAGCCGCTGCGCTGCTGGAATTCCGCAGCCAGTTGGCCGATGGCGGCTGGCAGGCCAAGGGTATCGAGCAAGGATGAGCGCAGATCATGGGAGAGACTGCGCACTTCGCCGATGGCTTCGCCCAGGCGCTCGGTGGCGTCTTTCAACGTGTTCAAGCCTTTGTCGTGGTTTTGTCCGTTTTCCAGCAAGTGGCTGGCCAGTTCGAACTGGAACTTGATCGAGACCAGCACCTGGCTGATGCCGTCGTGCAGTTCACGGGAAACCCGCGAGCGCTCTTCCTCCTGCAGGCTGACGATGCGCTGGGTCAGGCGCTGCAGTTTCTTGTCGGCCAGGCGATGCTCGCTGACGTTGAGGGTCATGCCGGTGGCGAACACGAACAGCACCGCCACCAGCGCCACCACGGCAATCGCCATCATGGTCTTGCGGATGCCCTGGGCCACTTCGGCACGGGCCTGCTGGGTGGCGCGCTCGACGTCTTCGAGGTAGATGCCGGTGCCGAGCATCCAACCCCAGCGATCGAGCATCACTACGTAGGCGAGCTTGTCGGTGACCTGGCCGGAGGAGGGCTTGTTCCAGGCGTAGCGCTGGAAGCCTTCGCCCGATTGCGCACTCTTGAGCAGCGCCTGGATCACCGGCAGGCCGTGGGGGTCCTTCATGTCCCACAGGTATTGGCCCACCAGTTCCGACTGGCGTGCGTGCATCAGGCTGCGGCCTTCATGATCGTAGACGAAGAAATAGCCGTTGATGCCGAAGCTGAGCTTGCGCAGTTCTTCGAGCACCTGTTGCTGGGCGCGCTGATCGCCCTGGCCGTTGTCGTACAGCGGCTCGATCAGGCTTTTCGCCATTTCGACGTAGTTTTTCAGTTCCGCGCGCTTGCTCATCAGGATGCTGTCTTCGATCAGCTGCGCCTGTTGATCACCCAATTGGCGGTTGAGCGAAATCACCAGGGCGCAGATGACGGCAATGGCCAGCACCAGCGGCAGAATGCCGAGGGCGACGATCTTGTGTTTGAGCTGCATGTTCACTCCTGCCCGCGCGAGGGGTGGGGATCATATGCCAAAGATACGCTTGGCCTGTAGCGTTGCTGGACGGAATGCTCTTTGTAGGAGCTGCCGAAGGCTGCGATCTTTTGATCTTGAAAAATCAAAATCAAAAGATCGCAGCCTTCGGCAGCTCCTACAGGGGGTTTGCGTTTCAGCCGGCAGATTTTTGGAGTCTACGTAGAACTACGTAGGTGGTGTGTACGTAGTAACGCGGATTTATTTGTGGACGCCATGCGCGGATATTGGGCCAGCTCCGCTCAGCGGACACAATTATAAAAATTACCGCCGCAGTCACGAGCTGTCGGCAGGAGACCCCCTATGCCCCGTCTGGCTAAACACCTCGCCTGGTTTGCCGTGGCTGTCCTGGGAGCGATTGCGCTGAGTGTCGTGGCCCTGCGCCGCGGCGAAGCGATCAACGCCCTGTGGATCGTCGTCGCAGCCGTCGCCATCTACCTCGTTGCCTACCGCTACTACAGCCTGTTCATCGCCAACAAAGTGATGCAGCTGGACCCCAATCGTGCCACTCCCGCTGTACTCAACAATGACGGTCTGGACTACGTGCCGACCAACAAGCACGTACTCTTCGGTCACCACTTCGCGGCCATCGCCGGCGCGGGGCCGCTGGTCGGTCCGGTCCTGGCGGCGCAGATGGGCTATCTGCCCGGCACGCTGTGGCTGATTGCCGGCGTGGTGCTGGCCGGTGCCGTGCAGGACTTCATGGTCCTGTTCATGTCCACCCGCCGCAACGGCCGTTCGCTGGGCGACATGGTCCGCGAAGAAATGGGCCGCATCCCCGGCACCATCGCGCTGTTCGGCTGCTTCCTGATCATGATCATCATCCTCGCGGTGCTGGCGCTGATCGTGGTCAAGGCCCTGGCCGAGAGCCCGTGGGGGATCTTCACGGTGATGGCGACCATCCCGATCGCGATGTTCATGGGCATCTACATGCGCTACATCCGCCCGGGCCGCATCGGTGAGATCTCGGTGATCGGCGTGCTCTTGCTGCT
>NZ_JAXDEO010000116.1:0-6517 GCF_035064975.1 Pseudomonas sp. YuFO20 | reverse complement strand
AGGCCGCCTTCGCCGGCAAGCCGGCTCCTACAAGGTATATGTCGCGCACGAAACCATGGTAGAGGCACATTTTTGTAGGAGCTGGCTTGCCAGCGAAGAGGCCCGAAAGACTCGCACCAGACTCAAGGCCGCCTTCGCCGGCAAGCCGGCTCCTACAAGGTATATGTCGCGCACGAAACCACGGTAGACACACATTTTTGTAGGAGCTGGCTTGCCAGCGAAGAGGCCCGAAAGACTCGCACCAGACTCAAGGCCGCCTTCGCCGACAAGCCGGCTCCTACAAGGTATATGTCGCGCACGAAACCACGGTAGAGGCATATTTTTGTAGGAGCTGGCTTGCCAGCGAAGAGGCCCGATAGAGCAGCACCAGGCTCAAGGCCGCCTTCGCCGGCAAGCCGGCTCCTACACGGTATATGTCGCGCACGAAACCACGGTAGAGGCACGTTTTTGTAGGAGCTGGCTTGCCAGCGAAGAGGCCCGATAGAGCAGCACCAGACTCAAGGCCGCCTTCGCCGACAAGCCGGCTCCTACAAGGTATATGTCGCGCACGAAACCACGGTAGATACAGGGTTGTGTCGTCCCAAAATTGAAGGTTTGAGCGCATATCTGCAGGCGTAAAAAAACCGCGACCCTCCCTCAAGGGCCGCGGCTCTTTCACCCCATGCAATTACTTCTGCAACACAGTCGCACTGTTAGCCGTACCAAACTGCTGCACATTCGCCGTCTGTGTCATCCCGCTCTGGTTCACGCTGGTAATGTTGCCAGTCCCCCCCTGGGTCACATACGCCACGTTCATGGTGTCCGCCTGCTTGATGGTGATCATGTTGTCTTCGCCATACAGCTGTGTGGTGAACGCCTGGTTGCCGGTGCCTTCCTGGTCGATGTTGGTGGTGTTGTTGGTGCCGGTGCTGCTGCCCTGGGTCAGGTTGTTGGTGCCGCGTTGGTCGGCGATGAGGATGTTGTCGGTGCCGTTCTGGTCGAAGTACAGCTCGTTGTAGGTATCGGCCTGGCTGACCGTGGTCTTGTTGCCGGTACCGGCCTGGTTGGTGGTCATGATGTGGCCGGTGTTTTTCTGGGTGAAGTTGGCGACGTTGCCGTTGCCGTTCTGGTTGACGGTGGCGCGCTGGTTGCTGCCGAACTGGCCGCCCATTTGCGTGACCGGGCCTTTCCAGTTGCTGGCGTAGACCTTGTTGTCGTTGCCTGTGGAAGTGGCATTGAGCACTTGGCCGGTGCCGGTCTGGTAGGTGAAGTGGATGTTGCCGACGCCCTGTTGATTGAGCGTCACGGTCGAGCCCAGGGACTCGAACTGGTCGGCATAGATGGCGTTGAGGTCGCCGACCTGGATCACCTGGGCCACGTTGTTGTCGCCGAAGCTCTGGTCGACGATGGTTTCGTTGGTCTGGCCGTTCTGGTCGATGGTGGTCCTGCTGGCGACCTGGGTGTCTTGCCAGACTTCGCTGCCGTTACCGTCGCCATACTGGTTGATGGTCAGGTTGCCGCCTTCGCCGTAGCGCTGGTCACCGTAGGCATAGTTGGTGCCGCCGGACTGATTGATGTCGATCTGGCCATTCATGTGGTTGATCTGTTCGGCGGTGGCGTAGTTGGCAGTGCCGTACTGGATGATCACCGCGTTGTTGGCTGTGCCCAGCTGGATCTGTTCGATGTTGGCTTCGTTGCTGTCGCCATACTGGTAGGTTGTGCCGGAAGAGTTTTCCTGGCTGTCCTGGTAGATGAACGAGAAGTTACCGGTGCCTTCCTGTTGCTGCAGGATCTGGCCACCGCCGAATCCGATCGACTGGCTGGCATGGCTGGTGTTGGTGGCACCGGCCTGGTTCTGGATGATGGTGCTGTTGTTTTCGAACAGCTGCTCGGCGTAGCCGGCGTTGTAGTTGCCGCTCTGGTTCTGCTCGATGGTGCTGGTGGCGGTGTCCTGCACGGCGGCCGCATCGTTGCCCGCACCCGACTGGTTCTGGGTGGCGGTGCTGAACGGTGCCGAAATCTGCTTCACATCGGCGATGTTGGTGTCACCGAACTGGTTTTGGGTCGACACGCTGTCGTCGGCCAATGCTTGAGCACTGACGATGACCAGGATGGCGGCGGTGAGGGGCGTCAATTTGAACATGATGAAACCTCCAGGTGGTGCAGTGCTTTAGCGATACTGGGTGACCGATACGCTCATTCCATTTCCTGCCTGGGTCACAGCGCTTTGCTGACCCGTGCCGGCCTGGACAATGCTGGCGTCGTTGTTGTTGCCGTTCTGGGATATCTGCGCGCGGTTGTGGCTGCCGGTTTGGGTAATGGACGCGGCGTTGCCGGAACCTTGCTGGTTGATCAATGCCATCAGGTCGCTGCCTTGCTGCAGGATGTAGGCTTCCTGATTGCTGCCCGACTGCACGATCTGGCCGAGCAGCGACTGGCCGTTCTGTTGCAACAGCGCGACGTTGGCCTGGCCGTTCTGGTCGATCAGGGCTTGCTGGCCGACCGGGGGTGGCAGCTCGCCGAGGTCGGCGCCGGGCGCCAGGTCGTCGTTCTCCATCAAGTCGTCGGCACGCACGCCCGCGCTGCTGCAGAGCAGAAGCAGGCAGAGCAGGGCGGCGGTCGGCGTTTTCATGGCGTTGTCCTTTGGTTAGAGGCTTGCCCCATCAACCACTCTGGCCGATGGGGCGAGGGCTCAGTTCGAGATCACCTGCACCGTGCGCACAGTGCCTTGGGACGAGGTGATGGTGGCTGTCGGGTTCGCCGACGGAATCACCGTGGTCGAGTTGCTGACGGTCAACCTCCAGCGACCGGTCAGTGGCACCGTGGTGCTACCCAGGGTCACCAGCCCGGTCGGCGTGGTCACCTGGACGGTGATGGTGTTGCCGGTGGTCACCGATGAAGTCCCCGAGAAGTCCCAGTTGAAGCGGTTGTTGGAACGGGCCGTCACCGTGGCTGCCGTGACCGCGAAGTTTTCCGCGGCTGGCCGTGGCGAGACTTGCACCGTGACCGTGGCCGGTGTCGTCGACTGGGCGCCGAAGCTGTCCCGGGCGAAGTAGGTGAAGGTCGTGGTGAACGCCGTGGTGACCGTGGCCGGAGGGTTGTAGGTCAGGACGGTGCCGTTGCTGGTCACCGAGCCGCGAGTGGCCGGTGGTTGGGTGAAGCTGGCGATGGCGAGCGGCACGTTGCCTTCCGGATCGGTGTCGTTGGCCAGCACGTTGATCGGGATCGACACACCCAGGGTGGCAATGGCGTCGGCGACAGCCACCGGAGGCTGGTTAGGCGCCACGGTGATGGTCACGGTCGTCGCAGCGGTCGCGGCCAGGCCTTTGGCGTCTTGCGCCTTGTAGGTGAAGGTCGTGGTCAGTGGAGCATTGACCACCGCTGGCGGGGTGTAGACGACCGCTGTGGTGCCGCTCAACGCCACGGTGCCCTGCTCGGCGGCCGGTTGAGTCAATGCCGTGATGGTGAGTGGGGTGTCGCCGTCCGGGTCGTCGTCGTTGGTCAGCACGTTGAGGGTGATCGGTACGCCGAAGGTGGTGCTACCGCTGTCGGCAACGCCAACCGGTGCCTGGTTCTCACCGGTATCCGGTGCCGTACCGACGACCACCACGGGCTCGGTATCGTTACCGCCCGAAGCCGATTTGATGGTCACGGTGGCCGGTGGCTGGGACAGGTCGGCGACGGTCAGGCGTTGCAGGGTACCGGACTTGGTCAGCCGTCCGTAGCCCTGGGCAACCATGTCCGGCACCACCACTTCGTCAGACGAGGTGGCTTCGATCAGCAGGCTGCGATTGTCCCAGCTGTAGCGCGCGGTCTGGACTTTCACCACGTCGGAGACTTTGCTCGATACTGCCGTCGGCCGGGTGGTGCCACTCGGATCGGTAGCAGTGAGCACCACCACCGGAGGCACGGTGGTACCCGTCAGGCGATGGCCGAAGAACAGACCGGTGTTGTCGCCGAGCATGCTGGTCAGGCACGGCGTCTGTGGTGGGCCGGGAACCAGGGCCACGGTTTCACGGAAGCACAGGCTCGATCCGTTGACCGATTTGCCGAACACTTCTACCCGGGTACTGCTGGTGCCCGGACCTGTAGACGTGCGGCGGTAAGTGGCGCGGCTGATTTCCGCCGGGGTTTGCGCACGGCTGTCGAGGACCTTGCCGGATACGGTGAAGAGGTTGGTCTGGATAGTCCCGGCCGGACCCTGGATACGCAGGAAGTTGGTGTTGTTGGGGCTGCCGGTGACGGCCTCTGTAAGGTTCGGATCGCCGACAAAAGTCTCGATGGCGCCGGTGTCCGGGTTCACTTCGGTGTACGGTCCGTTGACGCTGCGCAGGAATGGCCCGACCTCCCCGTTGAGGGCACCGGAGAAGTTGCCCGGTGCGCCGATGCCGATGTCACGGGTGATGTTGATTGCCCGACGGCCCGGTGCGGTGACGTTGACCGTTTCCACGCCGTACGGGTGGGTGATGGTGTAGACACCGGCCACTGGCACGTTCACCCGCAGACGAATCCGCGCGAAACTTGCCTGGTCGCCGTCGATAGGGTTCTCGGACGCGAATGCCGCTTCGATCCCGGCGACGTAGGCATCCACGCCGTAGCCGCCGACATCGTTGATGCTGGTCTCGGCGAGGTACCAGAAGGTTTCCGGTGGCCAGTTATCCGGGAACACCATCGGCAGGGTGTCGTCATAAACTCCGGGTTCCGGATTCAGGATGCACATGTAGGCAGGCGCGCCGGGAGCGCCAGGTGACCGCGAACTCGTCGCCCGCGACTGGCACAGTTCCAGCGACAGCAGATTGTTGTCCTGATACCACATGGGGAATTTCCCCGTGGCAAAGGTGTAGGGGCCGGGGTCGACGGCAGCGAGTTGCGCGAATGCACTGCCGGACAACGATAGAGTCAGTCCCAGGGCGTTGAGCGCCAGGCGTGGCAATTTGTTCATGATGCCTCCTGATGAGGATCTGGGCATATGTGCGTTCATTGCACGACGACCACTTCTTCGGTATCGCTGCCGCCATTGGATGACGTCACTCGAACCTTGGCCGGTGGAATCGGCGTGATGCCGGTCGACAGGGATTTCACTGCACCATCGCCACTGAGAGAGCCGATGGCGACCCCGGTGCCGGAGGTGGCGGTAAGGACCGGTGGCGATGTTTCATCGCTGGTCGAGGCCACGATGGTGATCTGCCCGCTGCTCAGGCTGTACTGGGCCTGTGAGATCACCACCAGGTCGGTCAGCGGCAGGGACAGCGTGGTCGGCGTGCTGGTGGGAATGGCCAGGTGATTGTCGGCGGTTACCACAAGGGTGCTCGGTAACGTCGGGTTGGTGGCGGACTGGGCGTACCAGTGGCCGGTGGTGTCGGCTTCGGTCAGGTTCAGCACCGGGCTGTTGCTGTCCAGGGTCACCGTGGCCGGTGGCGGTGGCGCCATCACGAACACATCCTGTTGCGCCACCGGTGCGCTTTCACCGGCTTTACGGGAGTACGTGCTGCGCTCGGCAATGATCGGAGTGGGGCGGACCACCGTCGACAACTTGCCGGAAATGGTCATCACCGTCGTGCGCAAATCCAGTCCATTAGGGCCTTCAATGCGGATGTAGTTGGTATTGAAAGGGCTGCCGGTGAAGGCCTCGGCCAGGTTTGGATCGCCGATGAATTGATCGGGCGCACCCGTGACCGGGTTGATCTCGGTGTAGGGACCGTTGACGCTGCGCAGGAACGGACCAATGTCACTTCTGAGCGCGCCGTCGTAGGTTTTCGGCGAGCCGATGCCGATGTCGCGAGTCATGTTGATCGCGCGGTCTCCACCTGCGGGAACGTCAAATATGTCGACGCCGTAGGGGTGGGTGATGGTGTAGACACCGGCAGTGGGCACATCGACCCGAATGCGGATTCGGCCAAAACTGACCTGGTCGCCTTCTTTCACCTCTTCCGCGGCGAAGGCGGCTTCGATGGCACTGACAAAAGTCAGGTCGATGCCCCGGGCTGCATCCACGATTGAGCCCTCGCCGGTAAACCAGAACGTTTCATCGGGAAAGTTGCTTGGGAAAACGATGGGCTGCGTGTCGTCGAAAACGCCGGGAGCCGGATTCAAAACGCACATGTAGGTCGGCGCGCCGGGTGCACTTGGAACCCTGGAACTGACAGCTTTTGACAGGCATAAGTCGAGGGTTCGGCCATGCGTGTCCTGATACCAGGACGCGAAGCCACCGGTGGCTGGCAGGTAAGGGCCAGGATCTACAGCAAACAACGCGGCCTGGGCAGAACCTTGGGCCAGCGCACTCACGATCAGGGCGATCGCGCTTTTGGACAGTAAAGGGTGCATGAGTATTCCCTCTATCAGAGTACCTGCCCCTTGGATATGGGTCAGTTGGGAGGTCTTCGGCAACTCCCATGCCAACCGTCGAAAATGTCGGTGCGAGGCCCGGTACACAGGCGTTTGCGACGCGCTCGCGGATGGAACGGCAAATGCCCGGGCGGGCCTCTTTCCCCAGCATTGGGGGTAGATCGGGGCAGCGGGGGTGGTGGGGAATAGGGGG
>NZ_JAXDEO010000115.1:0-6663 GCF_035064975.1 Pseudomonas sp. YuFO20 | reverse complement strand
AGCCTTTTGGTTACTTTTGGGCTCTTCCAAAAGTGACTCGCTGTAAGAGCGAAACCATAAGTGGCCGTTACCGCAGCAATGGATATTCCCCCAATCCAGTTCTTAACAACACCATGCTTAAGTGAACAGCATTACGATCAATCGGGGCTTTTTTCGTCAGCGATTAATCGTTGGGCAGTGGCATCTGGTCGTCATCCGGAATGCCATCACCTTTGCTTGGGTCGTGCCATCCCTGCGGATGTTCGGTGGGCACCACCGTTGGCCGCGCCAGCGGATCGCGCATCGGACTCTCCGGATCCATCACCGGGTCGATGTCCTGCTCCGGAGTGGTCGGTACGGTTTCCGGACGCTTGTCGTTGAAACTCGAATCGGTAGACATACGCACCTCCAGGAGGCAATCAGGGTTTCAGGTCACCGAGTGGATCGTAGGGTTTGGCCGGCGCCTTGGAGTTGTCATCCGGCTTTACGTCCCTCGGTGCCTTGGCCGGCCCGATGGGATCGACCGCCGGGTCAGCAAGGTCCGGGGAGTCGGGATCAAAGTCCAACTCATCGCCGGACGAATGCTCGGACGAGTGAGGACCGTCGGGGGTATTGGAATGGGCCATGGCGCCTCCTGAGGGCCCGGGAAAATCCGGGCCTTCCCTATAAGAGGCTGGCAATGGGCGCAGGTGCCCGGCGGGTGACGAACGGGCCTACTGCGCGCCCAGCGCTTTTTTCGCCTTGGCGGCAGCCTGTTCCTGGCCTGCCTGGGCGAGATCGCTGGCTGCCTTGAGCCAGCGTTGCTGATCGACCTGGGCAGGCAGTTGGATCGGATTCTGGATCAACACCGCCCATCCACCGGCATCCTTGAATGCCGATTCGAACGAGCCGAAGCTCATCATCAACCGCTGATCCATGCCTGCGCGCAGCAAGACGGTCTGCTTCTGCCGGTTGTAGCCGGTCAAAATCGCGTAACGCGGCTCGGCCCACAGCGCCGAACCTTCAGTAAAGCGCACCATCACCGGGTACCCGGCCGCGACCTGGGTCAGCAAGGCCGGCAGGTTGCTGTCGAGGGGATAGACCACCATCCCGTATTCGCGGGCGAGGTTCTGCATGTTCTGTTGCAACTGGGCTTCGGCGCCCGGCAAGCGCAGCGGTTTATCGAGGAGCCCCGGGGTAATCACGATGCCCTGCTGCGACAGCATGCTCGCCAAAACCTGCGGCCCGCTTTGGTTCGCCACCCCCTTGTAGAACCGCCCGCTGAGTTCGACCCGCTCCGGCAGGCGCTGGATCTGCGGCGCAACGCTTCCCGCGCATCCCCCCAGACTGGCAACGCACCCGACAATCAGCGCCGCCGATAGCATTCGAGAAATCACTCGCACCATCATCACTCTCTTGATCAGTTGCCTGGCAATCGCATTCCCGGCTTGGCCGTCGATCATAGGATGCCGCACCGCAGCGGTATAGCCTTAACCCGCAGTTGTTTGCATTCGATAGAGCAAACTGGTTGGTGATAGGCGACCTTTGGTCAATAGCCTGAAACACGCCAGCGACTAGACTGTCACTTGGATAGTGAGTGTGCCCGCTGCAGGGCAAAGAGGAGGCCTGGATGAGCCTGGCAATGACAATCGTAATGCTGATTTCCGGCTGGCTGGCGGTGGCCGCCGCCATGTTGTGGGGCGTCCTGCGCATTACCCGCCGGCACCATCACCCTGCTCCGCCAGTACCGCTGACGGAAACCGATAAAGGCGCCGCGCAGCACGCCACCGTCCACTGAATCACAATCTTCGGTCACCCATAAAAAAACGGCCGCCTGGTTTCCAGGCGGCCGTTTCGTTTCAGCGAGGGTCAGGCTTCAGAAGCAACCCGCTTCTGCCTTGCCCGCCGGGACATCATGTTCAACACCTCGATCGCAGCCGAGAACGCCATCGCGGCATACACGTAGCCCTTCGGTACATGGGCGCCAAAACCTTCGGCGATCAGCGTCATGCCGATCATGATCAGGAAGCCCAGGGCCAACATCACGACCGTCGGGTTGTCATTGATGAACTTGGCCAGGGGATCCGCCGCCAGCAACATCACCAGCACCGACACCACCACGGCAATGATCATGATCGGCAAGTGCTCGGTCATGCCGACAGCGGTGATGATGCTGTCGATGGAGAACACCATGTCCAGCATCAGGATCTGGCCGATCGCCGCGGCAAAGCCCAGGGTTACGGTCGAAGTAGCCGACTTCGGATCTTCCGGCGCCGGGTCCATGCTGTGATGGATCTCGGTGGTGGCTTTCCACAACAGGAACAGGCCGCCGGCGATCAGGATCATGTCCTTCCAGGAAAACGCATGGCCGAGAATCTCGATCACCGGCGAAGTCAACTGAACGATGAACGCGATGGTGCTGAGCAAGCCCAGGCGCAGGATCAGCGCCATGCCGATACCGATGCGCCGCGCCTTCTGCCGATGCTGCTCGGGCAGTTTGTTGGTCAGGATCGAAATGAAGATCAGGTTATCGATGCCGAGCACGATTTCCATCACCACCAGGGTGGCCAGGGCGACCCAGGCGGTGGGGCTGGCGGCTAGCTGTAAAAGGTATTCCATGGGTCAGTCCTGACTCGTTGTAAGACGGTTTAGATTTCCTGGGAGGAAGATTCGGATTTTTCCGCTTCTTTTTCCGATGATTCTTTTTTGCTGATCAGCCCGCCGGTGGCTTCGCTGAGCGCTTGCTCGGCGGCTTTGTGCGTATCGTCGATCGCCTGCTTCGCGCTTTCGGCAGCCGCACCCATCAACTGCTGGGCACTTTTTTCCGCCTGGTCGCAACCGGCCAGAACCAGTAAAGACGTGATCAGCAGCGCCGTCGCTTTTAGCTTCATATGATTTTCCTCGATATAACGAACGCGGCCGAAACGAAGGCCCGTTGATAGCGAGGGATTCTAGGGAAATGAATACTTCAGGAAAATTCGTATTTTTATCGGTTATACTTCGGTTTTTACGAACCGTTGATTCCCATGCTCAACTATCGGCAATTGCATTACTTCTGGGTGGTCGCCAAGACAGGCAGCATCGTGCGCGCCTGCGAGCAACTGAACCTGACGCCACAAACCATCAGCGGGCAGATATCGCTGCTCGAACAGACCTATGGCATTGAGCTGTTCCGTCGGGTTGGTCGGCAGCTTGAGCTGACGGAGGCCGGGCGACAGACCCTGCCCTACGCCGAGCAGATGTTTCAGCTGGGGGGCGAACTGGAATTGATGTTGCGGGCGCAGCCCAACGAGCAGCAGATCCTGTTTCGCGTGGGCGTGGCCGACGTGGTGCCCAAGTCCATCGTCTACCGCCTGATCGCGCCGACCATGGAATTGAATGAGCCGCTGCGCATCACCTGCCGCGAAGACAAGCTTGAGCGGCTGCTGGCCGACCTGGCCATCCAGCGCCTCGACCTGGTGATATCCGACAGCCCGATGCCATCGCACCTGGACATCAAGGGCTATAGCCAGAAACTTGGCGAATGCGGGATCAGTTTTTTTGCCACCGCCGAATTGGCCGCGCGTTACGGTCAGGATTTTCCCCGCGGCCTGCACGGCGCGCCCCTGCTGATTCCCGGGCCGGAAACCGTGGTGCGCAGCCGCTTGCAACGCTGGTTCGCCGAGCAGCAGATCCAGCCGCAGATCGTCGGCGAGTTCGACGACAGTGCCTTGATGCAGGCTTTCGGCCAGTCCGGCAGCGGTATTTTCATCGGCCCGAGCGTGATTGCCGACGAAGTGAAACGCCAATACGGCGTGCAGGTGATTGGCCAGACCGACGCAGTCAGCGAGTCGTTCTACGCCATTTCGGTGGAGCGCAAGGTCAAGCACCCTGGCATTGTCGCCATTACCGAAGGTGCCCGACGCGAGTTGTTTACCGAACTGTGACGCCTCAGGCGCAAACTTCGCGGGGTTTGAACGTCATCAGCGCAATCGCCAGCAGGACCGAGGCGAGGATAAGCGCGGCCGCCGCGAAGCCAAGACCCTGCAGCCCTACGCGGTCAATCACCGACCCGCCGATCATCGCGCCCAGGCCAATGCCCAGGTTGGCGCCGGCAATGTTCAAAGAAGCGGCGAACGCTGGCGCTTCCGGAGCGGCTTTCATCAAGCGCACGTGACTGACCAGGAACATCGCCGCCTGGGTCACGCCCCAGATGCCCATCGCCGCCGCCAGACCGAGGGGCGAATGAATGTTCGGCACCAGGGCCACCAGGCCGGCAATCATCAACGCACAGAACATCATCGACGCCATCAGCGGGTGACGATCCACCGCACGCCCGCCCAGCGAGTTGCCGATCAACCCCACCGCGCCGAAGCCCATCAGGCACCAGCCGACCACAGTGCCGTCGAACCCGGCCAGGCGCTCGAGGATGTCGGCCAGGTAGGTGTAGGCCGTGAACATGCCGCTGAATACCACCACCGACAGCAGCACATGCCCCAGCATCAGCGGGCTGCGCAGGATCTTGAACTGCGAAAGGAAGCTCACCTGATGCTGGTGCAGGTTGGTTTTCGGCAGGTAGATAAACAGCAGCAGCGCCTTGGCAAACGCGATGACCGCCAGGATGGCGAACGCACTTCGCCAGCCGAACGCATCGGAAATCAACGTACCTACTGGAATGCCGAATACCGTGGCGCAGACAATGCCGAAGCCGATCTTGGCGATGGCGCGGCCGGCGTATTCCGGCCCGACGATGTCCACCGCAGTCTCGCTGGCCAGGGCCCAGAACACCGGCAACCCCAGCGCCGGGACCAGCCGGGCAAACGCCATCACCCAGATGTTCGGCGCCAGCGCCGCCAGGGTGTTGGCCAGGCCGAACAGGATCAGCACCGAGATGAACAGCTTGCGCCGCTCGAAGCGGGCGAAATACGCCGTGAGGAACGGCCCGAAGGCGGCGACGGTGAAGGCGAACAGGGTGACCAGCAGGCCGGCTTGCGGGATGCTGACGTCCAGGTCCCGGGCGATGGCCGGCAACAGGCCGACGATGACAAATTCCGTGGTCAGCACCGTGAAACCGGCGGCAGACAACAGAAGAATGGGCAACAGCATGCACAACTCCAGAAAAAACGACGACACCAGCGATAGCCCGAAGGCCCACTGGCAGAGATGAAATGAGGATGGCGAATGTTAACAGAGTGATAACGGATGCGGTTGCACGAACCTGCAAATTGCATTGCGTAGCCGAGCGGCAGTTCGTCACAGGTCTGAAGGATCGTGCCTACGCTGTGATAAAGTCCGCGCCCTGCAAAACGTAACACCCTGTGTTCATCGATCTTTCATGACGTCGATGGCGCGACCTTCTTCGGTTTCCTGCCTGTGGTCTGCCCCGCAGCAGCGGCGAAACCTTGCACTTATAAAAAAATACGAGATGCCGTTTTATGACCGCTTCATCCCCTTCTCTATTGCAACGCCTGAAACGCCTGAGCCTGGTCACGCAAATCGTGATCGGCCTGGTCGCCGGTATTGCCCTGGCCCTGTTCGCGCCTGAAACGGCGAAGTCCACCGCATTTATCGGCAAAGTGTTCGTCAGCGCGCTGAAAGCGGTCGCGCCGATCCTGGTGTTCGTGCTGGTCATGGCGTCGATCGCCAACCACAAGCACGGCCAGGAAACCCACATCCGGCCGATTCTGTTCCTGTACCTGCTGGGGACTTTCGCCGCCGCCGTGGTCGCGGTGGTTGCCAGCATGATGTTCCCTTCCAGCCTGGTGCTGTCGACCCACGACGTTGCGGTGACCGCACCGGGCGGCATCGGTGAAGTGTTGCAAAGCCTGCTGCTGAGCGTGGTCGACAATCCGGTCAGCGCCCTGATGAACACCAACTTCATCGGCATCCTGGCGTGGGCCATCGGCATGGGCATTGCCATTCGCCATGCCGGCAACACCACCCGCGAAGTGCTGGGCGACCTGTCCAATGGCGTGACCGTGATCGTGCGCCTGGTGATCAGCTTCGCCCCGCTGGGGATCTTCGGCCTGGTGGCCTCGACCCTGGCCACCTCCGGTTTCGGCGCCTTGATCGGCTACGCGCATCTGCTGGCCGTGCTTCTGGGCTGCATGCTGTTCGTGGCGCTGGTGATGAACCCGCTCATCGTGTTCTGGAAACTGCGCAGTAATCCGTATCCACTGGTGCTGACCTGCCTGCGCGAAAGCGGCATCACCGCGTTCTTCACCCGCAGCTCGGCGGCGAACATTCCGGTCAACCTGGAGTTGAGCAAGCGCCTGGGCCTGCACGAAGACACCTACTCGGTGTCGATCCCGCTGGGCGCCACCATCAATATGGCCGGTGCGGCGATCACCATCACCGTGCTGACCCTGGCGGCCGTGCACACCCTGGGCATCGCCGTGGACATCCCGACCGCCATTCTGCTGAGCGTGGTGGCGGCCATCTGCGCCTGTGGCGCGTCGGGCGTGGCGGGTGGTTCGTTGCTGCTGATCCCGCTGGCGTGCAGCCTGTTTGGCATCCCGAGCGAAATCGCCATGCAGGTGGTGGCGGTCGGTTTCATCATCGGCGTGTTGCAGGACTCGGCGGAAACCGCGCTGAATTCGTCCACTGATGTGCTGTTCACTGCGGCGGCTTGCCTGGGTGAAGAACAGAAGGCTGAGCGTCTGGCCTGACACATCCCCCCTGTAGGAGCCCGGCTTGCCGGCGAAGGCGTACTTCAGATCGCCTTCG
>NZ_JAXDEO010000114.1:0-6725 GCF_035064975.1 Pseudomonas sp. YuFO20 | reverse complement strand
CGACTCAAGTGCTGGTCATCCTGGCTCGAAAGCTGGCACGAGTGGCGTTCGCCCTGATGAAGAACCAGAGCGAGTATCAGCCAAATCCAGTCTTGGGGGCTTCCCCCCAAACATAGAATCTCCCACACTTGATCTGCGTGCACGACGATAAACCAATGTGGGAGCGGGCTTGCTCGCGAAGGGCGCGACGCGGTTTCAAGCCTGGCGATTGGCATACATCCGACACTCCGCCAGCAACGCCAGCAAATTCGGATCGCGCTCCTTGGCCTTCAGGAACACCACGCCAATGTGCTGTTGCAACCGATACTTCTCCTGCAACGCAATCAGCTTCACCCGGTTCTCATACACCGCCGCAATCCGCCCCGGCAGCAACGCATACCCGACGCCCGAACTGACCATGCTCAGCAGGGTGAAGATGTCGTTGACCTGCATCGCCACTTTCGGCTCGAACCCTGCCTGCTCGAATACCCGCTTCCCGTCCTGATGCGTGGCGAAGCCCTGGGTCAGGGTGATGAAGGTTTCGTCGCGGACCTCGGCCAGGTCGACTTCGCTGCGCTGGGCGAACCTGGAGTCGGCGGGCGTGGCGAGGAAGATGTCGTCGGAAAACAGCGGGATCTGCTCGCAATCCGGGTCGTTGATGCTCTCGTCCAGGGACACCAGGATCGCGTCGACTTCCATGTTCTTGAGCTTGTACAGCAGGTCGAAGTTGGAGCCCAGGATCAGGTCGATGTTGAGTTCGCTGCGGCGGATCTTCAGGCCCATGATCAGCTGCGGCACGGTCTTCACCGTCAGTGAATACAGCGAGCCCAGCTTGAAACGTTCCGCGGAAAAGCCGGCGGCTTCGCGGGTCAGGCGCACGGTTTCCACCACGTCCTGAATCAGCTTCTGCGCCCGTTCTTCGAGCACGTAGGCGCTTTCCAACGGCGTCAGGTTACGCCCCTCGTGCTTGAACAAGGGGCAGCGCAGGGCGCTTTCAAGGGAGTGGATGGCCCGATGTACGCTAACGTTACTGGTCTGCAATTCGGCAGCGGCGCGGGCCAGGTTGCCTGTGCGCATGAAGGCCAGGAACACCTCGAGTTTTTTCAGGGTCAACTCTTCATCGATCAGCATGGGGTGGACTCTTTTTGGAATAACCCGATTGTGCACGCATGCGGGTTGAATCGCGCAATCGCGCTTTATCGATTTTCGAGGTGGGGTAACGATGTATCACGGGGAAAGATTGAACGCCTGGACGCATCTGGTCGGGGCAGTGGCGGCGTTTGTCGGTGGTGTGTGGCTGATCGTGGTCGCCAGCCTCGACGGCAGTCCGTGGAAGATCGTCAGCATGGCGATCTACGCCTTCACCTTGCTGGTGCTGTACAGCGCATCGACCGTGTACCACAGCGTGCGCGGACGCAAGAAAGCGATCATGCAGAAGGTCGATCACTTCTCGATCTACCTGTTGATCGCCGGCAGCTACACGCCGTTCTGCCTGGTGACCCTGCGCGGGCCCTGGGGCTGGACCTTGTTCGGGATTGTCTGGGGGCTGGCGCTGATCGGCATCCTGCAGGAAATCAAGCCGAGGTCGGAAGCGCGGGTCCTGTCGATCGTGATCTATGCGGTAATGGGCTGGATCGTACTGGTGGCGGTCAAGCCGTTGCTGGCGGCACTCGGTACTACCGGGTTTGCCTGGCTGGCGTCGGGGGGAATTTTTTATACGGTGGGCATCGTCTTTTTTGCCTTGGACAGTCGACTGCGCCACGCCCACGGGATCTGGCACCTGTTTGTCATCGCCGGGAGCCTGCTGCACTTTGTGGCGATTTTCTTTTACGTCCTTTAGACCGCGTCGCGGCCATCGCCAGCAGGCTGGCTCCCACAGGAGATTTCCAGTGAACTCGAAACGGTGAACACCCAAAATTCAATGTGGGAGCCAGCCTGCTGGCGATAGCGTCCTAGAAGTCACCCCAGAGCTGCTGGGCCACTGCCAATGCCACAACCGGCGCGGTCTCGGTGCGCAACACTCGCGGGCCGAGGCGGGCGGCATGGAAGCCGCTGGCCTTGGCCTGATCGACCTCGGCATCGGACAAACCACCCTCCGGCCCAATCAAGAACGCCAGCGTCCCGGGCTTGGCGTGGCTCACCAACGGCTCGGCCACCGGATGCAGCACCAATTTCAACTCGGCCTCAGTCTGCTTGATCCAGTCAGCCAACAGCACCGGCGGATGAATCACCGGTACCCGTGAGCGGCCGCATTGCTCGCAAGCGCTGATCGCCACCTGGCGCCAGTGCAGCAGGCGTTTGTCGGCGCGTTCGTCCTTGAGGCGTACTTCGCAGCGTTCACTGAAGATCGGGGTGATTTCAGTCACGCCCAGTTCGGTGGCTTTCTGAATTGCCCAGTCCATGCGCTCGCCACGGGACAAGCCTTGGCCGAGGTGGATCTGCAAGGGCGATTCCACCTGCCCGGCGAACTGCTCGTTGATCTGGACGACCACGCGTTTTTTCCCGACCTCCACGAGTGTGCCGCGAAATTCATGGCCGGAACCGTCGAACAGTTGCAACGCATCGCCCTCGGCCATGCGCAGCACGCGACCGATGTAATGGGCCTGGGCCTCGGGCAACTCGTGCTCGCCGGTGCTCAGGGGGGCGTCGATGAAGAAGCGGGACAGTCTCATGCGGGATCTCTGAAAAAGGGTGTGTAGCGTCTGAAGGTCGTGCCGACCTTATCGCTGGCAAGCCAGCTCCTACAGAATATGTGGTTGCGGCAAAAATGTGGGGCGACATCCGACCTGTAGGAGCTGGCTTGCCAGCGAAAGCGGCAGACCAGACACCACAGAAGATCCGGTGAAATCAATCAACCCGGATCACGGAACCCCGGATGAAAGTCCTTCGGCACCGCCACGCTGACGCTCTCGCGGGTGGCGATGTCGATCCCTTCACTGGCCACTTCGGCAAGAAAGTCGATTTGCTCCGGGGTGATTACGTAAGGCGGCAGGAAATACACCACGCTGCCCAACGGCCGCAGCAGCGCACCGCGCTCCAGCGCATGCTGGAACACCTTCAGGCCGCGGCGTTCCTGCCACGGATAAGCCTCTTTGCTCGCCTTGTCCTTGACCATCTCGATGGCCAGCACCATGCCGGTCTGGCGCACTTCGCTGACGTTCGGGTGATCGGCCAGGTGCGCGGTGGACGAGGCCATGCGCTGGGCCAGGGCCTTGTTGTTCTCGATGACGTTATCTTCTTCGAAGATATCCAGCGTCGCCAGGGCTGCCGCGCACGCCAGCGGGTTGCCGGTGTAACTGTGGGAATGGAGGAAGGCGCGCAGGGTCGGGTAGTCGTCGTAGAAGGCGCTGTAGACGTCGTCGGTGGTCAGGCACGCCGCCAGCGGCAGGTAGCCGCCGGTCAGGGCCTTGGACAGGCAGAGGAAGTCTGGACGGATGCCGGCCTGCTCACAGGCGAACATCGTCCCGGTGCGGCCGAAGCCGACGGCGATTTCGTCGTGGATCAGGTGCACGCCATAACGATCGCAGGCTTCGCGCAGCAGCTTGAGGTACACCGGGTGGTACATGCGCATGCCGCCGGCGCCCTGGATCAGCGGCTCGACGATCACGGCCGCGACCGTGTCATGGTTTTCGGCCAGGGTCTGTTCCATGGCGGCGAACATGTTGCGCGAGTGTTCTTCCCAGCTCATGCCTTCCGGGCGCAGGTAGCAATCGGGGCTTGGCACCTTGATGGTGTCGAGCAGCAGCGCCTTGTAGGTCTCGGTAAACAGCGGCACGTCGCCCACCGACATCGCCGCCATGGTTTCGCCGTGGTAGCTGTTGGTCAGGGTGACGAAGCGCTTCTTGTTCGGTTGGCCGCGGTTGAGCCAGTAGTGAAAGCTCATTTTCAGCGCGACTTCGATGCACGACGAACCGTTATCGGCGTAGAAACACCGGGTCAGGCCTTCGGGGGTCATCTTCACCAGGCGCTCGGACAGCTCGATCACCGGCTGATGGCTGAAGCCGGCGAGGATCACGTGCTCAAGTTGATCGACCTGATCCTTGATGCGCTGGTTGATGCGCGGATTGGCATGACCGAACACGTTCACCCACCAGGAGCTGACCGCATCGAGGTAGCGTTTGCCTTCGAAATCTTCCAGCCACACGCCTTCACCGCGCTTGATCGGGATCAGCGGAAGTTGTTCGTGATCTTTCATCTGGGTGCAGGGATGCCACAACACCGCGAGATCGCGTTGCATCCACTGATTATTCAGGCCCATGTTCAGTCTCCTCGAGGCGTTCCGTGACATGCGCGGACATACAATCGCGCAAGCCTATGCAATGCGTGCCTCGGGAACAACCCATTGTGTCGATTGAGCTACTTTGTATAGGGCGGTAGACGTTGCTGGCGGGCGTCTGACGGCTGACGTATCCTTCGCGGTTCTAGAGCCGCCTGGCTCGCAAAACCGCTATTTTTTCCTGAATTTCCGGAGTTCGCAGAATGTCTGTCGGTTGGCTGCGCGCCTGTGCGCTGGTGATGTTGGGGCTGTTCAGCGTGTCTGCGCTGGCAAAGGATAAGACCGCGATCGTGATCGGCGGTGGGGTCTCGGGCCTCACGGCTGCTTATGAGCTGCAGAACAAGGGCTGGCAGGTCACGCTGCTGGAAGCCAAGCCGAGCCTGGGCGGTCGCTCCGGCATGGCCACCAGCGAGTGGATCGGCAACAACAAGACCCAGCCGGTCCTGAACAAGTATGTCTCGGAATTCAAGCTGAGTACCACGCCAGCCCCTGAATTCGTGCGCACCCCGAGCTACCTGATCGACGGCGTGTATTACACCGCCGCCGACCTGGCCACCAAGGATCCAACCACGGCTGAAGCGCTCAAGCGCTACGAAAAGACTGTGGATGACCTGGCGCGCTCGATCGAAGACCCGCAAAACCCGTCGGCGAACAACACGCTGCACGCCCTGGACCAGATCAACGTGTCCAACTGGCTCGATCGCCTGACCCTGCCGGCCACTGCCCGTCAGTTGGTAAACCAGCAGATTCGTACCCGTTATGACGAGCCTTCGCGTATCTCGCTGCTGTACTTCGCCCAGCAGAGCAGCGTTTACCGTGGCGTTTCCGACCGTGACCTGCGCGCTTCGCGCCTGGTCGGCGGCAGCCCGGTGCTGGCCCAGGCCTTCGTCAAGCAGCTGAAAACCATCAAGACCAGCTCCCCGGTCTCGGCCATCATCCAGGACAAGGACGGCGTCACCGTCAAGGTCGGCAGCGTCGGCTATCAGGCTGACTACGTCGTACTGGCCGTGCCTCTGCGCGCGCTGAACAAGATCCAGATGACCCCGGCGCTGGACGCCCAGCACCTGGCGGCGATCAAGGGCACCAACTACGGCTGGCGCGACCAGATCATGCTGAAGTTCAAGACGCCGGTGTGGGAACCCAAGGCGCGCATGTCCGGTGAGATCTATAGCAACACCGGCCTCGGCATGTTGTGGATCGAACCGGCCCTGAAGGGCGGCGCCAACGTGGTGATCAACCTGTCCGGCGATAACGCACGGGTCATGCAGGCGTTCGGCGACAAGCAGATGGTCGATCAGGTGCTGATCCGCCTGCACGCGTTTTATCCACAGGCGCGCGGTTCGTTTACCGGTTATGAAATCCGCCGCTACAGCACCGACCCTTCGATGGGCGGCGCTTACCTGGCCTTCGGCCCAGGCCAGATCAGCAAGTTCTGGCGCCTGTGGGAGCGCCCGATCCAGCGCGTAGCCTTTGCCGGCGAGCACACCGACACCTTGTACCCGGGCACCCTGGAAGGCGCATTGCGCACCGGTCAGCGTGCAGCCAGTCAGGTTGAAGACCTGGCAGCGGGCAAATCCTTTGAACCGAAGGCCGCTCCAATCGCCGCCGCCGCCGCTGCAGCCGGCGCGGTGGCGGCGAAGAAGGGCAACTTCTTCACCAACCTGTTCGGCGGCTCGGATGACGCGAAGAAGCCAGAACCGGTCAAGGCACCAGAACCTGTCGCACCGGCGCCTGCACCAGCGCCGGCACCGACCCCTGCTCCTGCTCCGGTCGAAGCGCCGAAGCCTGCGGCACCGGTGAAAGCGGAGCCTGCGAAGAAGGCCCCGGCCAAAGCGCCGGCGAAGAAAACCGAAACGAAAAAAACCTCGGCCAAGGCACCCGTGAAAAAGACTGAGCAAGCGAAGAAGCCAGCGGCGACCACGGTCACCAAGGCGCAGTAACGTTCAGGCGTAAAAAAAGCGCGGCCCGAGGGTCGCGCTTTTTTTTGCCTTCCGGTCAGTCCTACACGCCTCAGCGATACATCAGAGACTTCCCACAAGCGAATCAGAAGGGAATGATGGGTAGCGCTTGACCTTGAGTTCTATGCTCTTCAAAAACGGGAGAGCACATGAAAGAAGTGATAGTAATCATCCTATTGATAGCCCTTTTCGGATGTGAAAATGCCGAGCTGTTTACTGAGGAGTACAGCCGGAGATTCGGCCATGAACTGGCCTATAAATGCGATATGAATCCGTACGATCCTGACTGTTTACAGCCGCCTCCCGTGTACCACAATTAGGCAGGGCGCAGACTTCTGAGACCAAGGTTTCGTAACGTTCAGGTGTAAAAACAAACGCGGCTCAGGGCTAATGCCGATCAGTTAAGCCATCTCGCTTGACCTTTGGCCGCAAGAAATCAAAATCCGATGCCTGAACTGGCATCGGATTTTTTTATGCGTCTCGCTCGGGCACTGGAACTGACCCACAACTTC
>NZ_JAXDEO010000113.1:0-6919 GCF_035064975.1 Pseudomonas sp. YuFO20 | reverse complement strand
CAGCCTGCGGCAGCTCCTACAGAGATCGGTGTAGGAGCTGCCGCAGGCTGCGATCTTTTGATCTTCAAACAGTAAAACGGTGCAAATACTCGACCTGCTCGCGATGGGCGACATCCTGCACCACCGGCTTCAACCGCACCTGCGCCCCCGGCAGACACTGCGCCAGCCGCGCCAACGCCAACGGCGTCAACGCCCCCAGCCGCGGATAACCGCCAATGGTCTGCCGATCATTGAGCAGCACAATCGGCTGCCCGTCCGGCGGCACCTGCACCGCGCCCAGCGGAATACCTTCGGAGATCATCGGTTTTCCCTGGTACTGCAAAGCTGTGCCCAACAAACGAATGCCCATGCGATCGGCACGGCTGTCCAGGCTCCAAGTGCTGTTGAACGCATCGAACAGGCTCTGCCCGCTGAATTCACCGATCTGCGCACCGAGCACCAGGTCCAACGGGGCCTTGAGGTTCAGGTCCGGCCGCTGGTCTGCGGTCAACTCTCGCAGCAACATCACTGAGTTACCCGAATAGCTCAAGCACGCGCCTTTGCCCAGCGCACGCCCCATGCCATCCAGTCCGCCCAGTTCCTCACGAACCACCGTAGCGCTGCTACCCAACACCTTCGGCGCATCGAAGCCACCCGGCGCGGCCAGATAGGCTCGGGCGCCAAGCAATGGCTGGGTGAATTGCAGACGCTGGCCCTTTTGCAGCCTGAAGCTGCGCCACGGTGCCAAGGGTTCACCGTCCACGTGCGCGCCAAGATCGGCCCCGGCCAGCGCCAGCACGCATTCGTCCTCGGCCACTACGGTGAACCCGCCGAGGGTGATTTCGATCACCGGCGCATCCAGCCCGTTACCCAGCAACCAATTGGCCCAGGACATCGAACGCCAATCAGCCGCGCCACCCTGGGTCACGCCCAGGTGCCGCACACCAAAACGACCAGCGTCCTGCAACAGGCACAGCGGCGTACTCGCTTCAATCGTCAGACGGCTCATGCCTGGGCCTCCAGCGGCGTGTCGTCACCGCCCAGGTTGATGAATTCGGCATGGCCGACCGCTTCGAAGCGCACGGTGTCACCCGGTTGCATCAGGCTGTAGCCGTCTCGGTTGCGGTCAAACAATTTGGCCGGCGTGCGACCGATCAGGTTCCAGCCACCCGGCGATACCACCGGATAGGCGGCCGTCTGCCGTTCGGCGATGCCGACACTGCCCGCGGCGACTTTCTTGCGCGGTGTACTCAGGCGCGGTGCGGCGAGTACTTCTTCCACCAGGCCCATGAAGGCGAACCCCGGGGCGAAGCCCAGGGCGAACACCTGGTATTCACGCCCGCTGTGACGGCGGATCACCTCTTCCACCGCCAGCCCACTGCGTTGCGACAACAGGCTCAATTCCGGACCGACACTCAAGTCGTACCACACCGGCAGCACATGGCATTTGCCGCGAGTACGCGCGTTGGGCGACAAGTCGATCAACGCCTCGGCGATCAATTCCCGGGCCTGCACCGGATTCAGCGCAGTCAGGTCGTAATGCACCATCAAGGTTGTGTAGGACGGCACCAGATCGATCAGCCGGTCACCGAACGCTGCCCGCAGGCTTTCGCTGGCGGCGAGCATCCACGGCATGTTGGCTTCGGCGATCTCATCGAACAGACGCACCATCAGGCAATCGAGCGCGACCACTTCTACCCGCAGTTTCATGACGCGCCCTGCTGGTTCAAGGCTTCACGGATGCGCCGCACGGCGGCCACCGAGCTGGCGTTGTCGCCGTGCACGCAGAGGGTATTGGCCTGCAGGTGCAGGGCGCTGCCGTCACTGGCGGTGAGGTGATCGCCACGGGCAATGATCAACGCCTGCTCGATGATTTTCTCCGGTTCGTGATGCACCGCCCCCGGCAGTTGCCGCGACACCAGCATGCCGGCGCTGTCGTAGGCGCGGTCGGCGAAGGCTTCGAACCACAGGGTCACGCCGTATTCCTCGCCCAACTGCTGCGCGGCGCTGTTGTCGCGGGTGGCCATCAGCATCAACGGCAGGCTGCGGTCATAGGAAGCCACTGCTTGCAGGACGGCGCGCAGCTGAGCCGGGTTGGCCATCATGTCGTTGTACATGGCGCCGTGGGGCTTGACGTAGCTGACTCGACCGCCCTGAGCCCGGCAGATGCCGTCGAGGGCGCCGATCTGGTAATGCAGGATGTCCTGCAGTTCCTGGGTGGCATAGGCCATGGAGCGGCGGCCGAAACCGACCAGATCCTGATAGGCCGGGTGGGCCCCGATCTGCACGCCGTGGCTGAGGGCCAGGCTGACGGTCTTGCGCATGATGCTCGGGTCCCCGGCATGGAAACCGCAGGCGATGTTGGCGCAATCGATGAAGGGCATGACTTCGGCGTCCAGACCCATGGTCCAGTTGCCAAAGCTTTCGCCAATGTCGCAGTTCAATAGCAGGCGGCTCACGCTGAACACTCCTGTAGGCTTTATTCTTTTTAGCTGTGGGACATATCCGTATGACACGCCCGCAGATTACCAGTTACTGGGCGTCGAGTTGCTTGCCACGGGTTTCCGGCAAGCTCAGGGCCGCGAGGATCACCACGCCGTAGGACACCGCCGCAAAGGCACCGATGCCGACGCTCAGCGGCACCGTCTGGCTGAGCAGGCCGATCAGCAGCGGGAACAACGCCGCCAGCGCGCGGCCGATGTTGTAGCAGAAGCCCTGGCCCGAACCCCGAATGCGCGTCGGGAACAACTCGGTCAGGAAGGCGCCCATGCCACTGAAGATACCCGAGGCAAAGAAGCCCAGCGGAAAGCCCAGCCACAACATCACACCATTGCTCACCGGCATTTGCGTGTACAGCAGCACAATGGTGAACGAGCCGACGGCGAACAGGATGAAGTTCTTCTTGCGGCCGAGGATGTCGGTCAGATAGGCGCTGATGACATAACCGACGTAGGAACCGACGATCACCATCGCCAGATATCCGCCGGTGCCGAGTACGCTCAGACCGCGTTCGTTTTTCAGGAAGGTCGGCAGCCAGGAGGTGATGGCGTAGTAGCCGCCTAATGCACCGGTGGTCAGCAACGAAGCGCGAATCGTGGTGAAGAGCATGCCGGGCGCGAAGATCTCGTAGAACTTCGACGGGTTGCTGGGTTCCTGTTTGGCTTTGGCTTCGCGGTAGATTTCCGGGTCCTTGACCAGGCGGCGGACGAAGATCACGAAAATCGCCGGCACGATGCCGAGGATGAACAGCGCGCGCCAGGCGTCTTCCGGCGGCATGATCGAGAACAGCAGCGCGTACAGGATCGCGGTCAGGCCCCAACCCAGCGCCCAGCCCGATTGCACCATGCCAACGGCCTTGCCGCGGTCCTGGGCACGAATGACTTCGCCGATCAGCACCGCACCGGCGGTCCACTCGCCGCCGAAACCAAAGCCCATCAGGGTCCGTGCAATCAGCAGTTGTTCGTAGTTTTGGGCGAAACCGCAGAGGAAGGTGAAGAAGGCAAACCACAGTACCGTCAGTTGCAAGGTGCGCACCCGACCGATACGGTCGGAGAGAATCCCCGCCACCCAGCCACCGATGGCCGAGGCGATCAGCGTGCTGGTGTGAATCAGCCCGGCCTGGCCGGTGGTGATGCCCCACATGGCGATCAGCGTTGGCACCACGAAGCTGAGCATCTGGGTGTCCATGCCATCGAGGCCATAGCCGATCTTGCAGCTCCAGAAGGTGCGGCGTTCCTGCTGATTGATGTTGCGATACCAGTCGAAAGGTCCCGGGCGAGCCGTGGCTTTCGGAATGGCGGTGGTGTCGGGCGCACTCATGGCAAATCTCCGCGCTGATTTTATTGGTATTGTTCTGAGCCCCGACGACGCCTATCGTGGGAACCGGATGTGCCGATTTTTGGGCGCGCCAGCGCTCTGCGTCCAACTAATAAAAACCCGCCCTAGCCATAAGAAAACTTGATCACATGAACCTGAAGTTTCTCGAGACCTTCGTCTGGGTCGCCCGGCTCAAGAGTTTCCGCCTCACCGCCGACAAGCTCTTCACCACCCAGGCGTCGATTTCCAGCCGCATCGCCGTGCTCGAAGGCGAGCTTGGGGTGAAGCTGTTCCTGCGCGACTCACGGGGCGTGAGCCTGACGCCGGAAGGCTTGAAAGTGCTCGAATACGCCGAGCAGATGATGGACACCATGCAAGCGCTCAAACAGTCGATCGAGACCCGCTCCTGCAAGGCCGGTCGCGTGCGCATCGGCGTGATGGACACGGTGATCCACACCTGGCTGAGCCCGTTGGTGGCGCAGATGACCGATCACTACCCGCTGGTGGAAATCGAACTGGTGGCCGATACCTCGCTGAACCTCTGCGATCAGCTGCAAAAAGGCTTTCTCGACGTGATCCTGCAAACCGACCTGCTGCGCCAGGAAAGCGTGCGCAGCCTGGAACTGGCCAGCCACCCCATGGGCTGGATCGTCGCCAGCAATTCACTCTACAACCGCGACTACTCAGGCATCGCCGACCTGGCCAATGAGCGGATCATTACCTACTCGAAAAACTCCCATCCCCATCAGGAAGTGCTCGCGCTGATGCAGGCCAACGGCGTCATCGCGCCTCGGCTGAACTGCGTGAACTCGGTCTCGGCGATCACCCGCCTGCTGCGCGACGGTTTTGGCATCGGCGCATTGCCACCGGTGCTGGTGGCCGAAGAGCTGGCGCGGGGTGAATTGACCTTGCTGGACATCGACCAGCGACCACCGGACCTGCAAGTGGTGGTGTCGTGGCGGGTGGGCGTGGAATGGGTCGAGGAGATCGTGGCGTTGTGTCAGCAGGTGCTGGAGGGCTATGCGCGCCGGGTGGGGGAGAATTACATCGTTTTGCAACGTTGACCTGTAGGAGCTGGCTTGCCAGCGAAGGCGCAATGCCTGACACACCGCATCGCTTGATTCGCTGGCAAGCCAGCTCCTACAGACCGCGCAAATCCCGCTCTTCGATCGGCCGGCTCTGGCGCAGACGCTTGCCGCCCAACACCACCCAATCGATCAGGCGGAACAGGCACTCGATCCCGAACGACAGCAGCAACGCCCCGCTCATGCCCCAGATCATCGCCTCCGGGGTCAGCAGGATCTGGTAGCTGTAGCCATTCCAGGTTTCCTTGCGAATGTCCGGATCAGCGGCCAGCACCACTTGCAGGAAGCGGATGTACCACGGCCCTTGCATCGCCTGGAATTGCTTGTCCAACGCAATCTGGCGGGTCAGCAGGTTGCCCAGGCTGTCGGCGTCGCTGCGAAAGATCGGGTCTTCACTGGCACGATAGTGGGCGACCAGGGCCTGCATGTCGCCCTTGAAGAATTGATTGGCGGTGTTCTGGAACCCGCTCAACCCGGCCTGCGCTTCGATCAGGTGGGCTTCGACCCGCTTGGCGTAATCATTGATGAACCCCGGCACCTGGACACCGATCAACAGGCCCGCCGCAAACAACACCAGCCGTAGATAACTGAGCAACATGGGGGATGATCCTTATTCGGTCCTGCCCTGGCTGACGCATTCGCCGCGTCGCCACAGGCTCCATTGGCCTGGCTCGTAGCGGGTCCAGGTTTCATTTTCGGTCAGGGGTTCGGTGGCGATCACCGTGACCACATCGTTGGGCGTGGTTTCGGCCTGGAAGTCGACGATCACATCGACGTCCTTCAGGCGCGCCGGGCCGAACGGGGCACGACGGGTGATCTGCGCCAGCTTGGTCGAGCAATAGCAGAACAGCCAGTCGCCATCGCTGAGCAGGCAGTTGAAGACACCCTTGCTGCGGTATTCGGCGCAGGCGGCGACCAGGTCCGGCAGCAGTTCCTCGACCTCCACCGGCTCCGGAAACGCTGCCCGCACGCGGTTGAGCAAGTCACAGAACGCCGCCTCGCTGTCGGTATCGCCAACGGGGCGGTAGAAGCTGGTCGTGGGCTGAAAATCCGCCAACTGGCCATTATGGGCGAAACACCAGTTACGCCCCCACAACTCGCGCACAAACGGATGGGTGTTGGACAGGCAGACCTTGCCGACGTTGGCCTGGCGGATATGCCCGATCACCACTTCGCTCTTGATCGGGTAGCGTTGCACCAGGTTCGCCACTTCCGACTCGCAGCTCGCCGCCGGGTCCTGGAACAGGCGCAAACCCCGGCCTTCGTAAAAAGCGATGCCCCAACCGTCACGGTGCGGCCCGGTACGCCCACCACGCTGCATCAGCCCGGTGAAGCTGAACACGATATCGGTCGGGACATTGGCGCTCATGCCCAATAACTCACACATGCTTGGACTCTCGCTTCATGGCAGGGGCACGGTTACAGACGGGGTTCGACGCGCATCCGCTGGGGATTGCCCGGCACAGGTGGACGACCGTAACGATCATCGCCGGCACCGCCGAAGGGGTGATCCTCTTCCGGTTCGTCGGCACGAAGAGCGGCCTGGGTGGCGGCTGCCTGTTCCTTGCGGGCCCTGGCGCCACGTTCGAGGATAAAACGCGCCCCGGCGAACACCAGGTAGATGCCAAAAGCGATCATGCCGTACATGAACAGGTCGGAAATCGCCCGCCATGCGTTGTTGCCGACCTTGAACAACAGGTCAAGGGCCGTGATGGCAAGGGCCGGGGCCACTTTTTCCTTCACCGGGTCGATGATGGTCGGGCTGAACAGCAGCACCGCCACCAGTAAACGCAGGGGTTCGCGCAGCCAGCGCCACATCCAGCGGGTGATGCGCATCCACACCAGCAGGCAGCCCAAAGCGGCAAAGGCGTAGAGGCCCCAAGCGATCAGATAGTCGTTCTCGGTCATGGTGTCCATGGCAAGGCAGGCAAAGAGGCGCTTATGATAACGGCTTTTCGTCCATCAGGCTCCTTCATGTAGGAGCTGCCGCAGGCTGCGATCTTTTGATCTTGAAAAAACAAGATCAAAAGATCGCAGCC
>NZ_JAXDEO010000112.1:0-6957 GCF_035064975.1 Pseudomonas sp. YuFO20 | reverse complement strand
TGCTGTCAAAACTGCGTAACTCATTGTTTACCAAGGAGTTTTCCGTTTCGACTGCGCCGGAAGTGGGGCGAATTATAGGCTTCCAGAATCTGCCGTCAACCACTAATTAGGCCTTTTTGGCAGAAGCGCCCTTTTTAGCCACCAAACGCGGGATTCGACGCGCCAGGGGCGGCAGCCTCAGCACTAACAACAGCGCACCTATGGACGCATAGATCGCCCACTCCTTCAGATCGGCACGCACGATCCAGAGCATGTGCAGCAATCCGAGCACCAGAATCAGATACGCCAGACGATGCAGCTTCTTCCAGCGCACGCCCAAACGCCGCTGACTGTAGCGATTGGAAGTGCACGCCAACACCAGCAAACACAAAAAGCCCAAGGCCCCGACAATGATGTACGGACGTTTGCGCAGCTCCACACCCAGCTGCGACCAGTCGAACCCAAGGATGAACGCCAGGTAGGCGCTCAAATGCAGGACGACGTAAGCGAAACACCACAACCCCAGTTGCCGCCGGACAGCTATCCACCCGGCCCAACCCGTGAGCTTTTGCAGCGGCGTCATGCTCAATGTGATGAGCAACAGAACAAGCGTCCCCAACCCCAACCGATCCACCAGCACCTTGCCAGGATCAGGCCCCAGTGCATCCTGCCACGCCTGGTACAACCACAGCAGCGGCCACACCATTGCACTCACGAAAACCGCTGTACGCCAGAGCGGATGGCGCATCAGTAATTCTTCCGCAGATCTAGCCCTGCATATAAAGAAGCGACTTCATCCGCATAGCCGTTGAACATCAGCGTGTCGCGTACATTCGGCTTGAACAGGCCACTGGGCAATCGACGCTCGCGCGCCTGAGTCCAGCGCGGGTGGTCAACCGTAGGGTTCACGTTCGCGTAGAAGCCGTACTCGTCGGAGGCAATACTCTGCCAGGTGGTTTCAGGCTGCTCGCTCACCAAGCTTATCCGGACAATGGACTTGATGCTTTTGAACCCGTATTTCCATGGCACCACCAGACGCAGGGGCGCCCCGTTCTGATTCGGCAACTCACGCCCGTACATGCCCACCGCCAGTATTGCCAGTGGGTTCATGGCTTCATCCAATCGCAGCCCTTCTACATAAGGCCAGTCGATCAAGGCGAACCCGGACCGTTGGCCTGGCATGCTCTTGGGATCCTGCAGGGTTTCGAAGCGGATGAATTTGGCTTTTGACGTAGGCTCCACCTGTTTGAGCAATGCCGAAATCGGGAAACCGATCCATGGAATCACCATCGACCACGCCTCCACGCAGCGCAGACGGTAGATGCGCTCTTCCAACTGATAAGGCTTCATGAAGTCTTCCAGCGCATACCGCCCAGGCCGGCCCACCTCCCCGTCCACGACCACGGTCCAGGGTTGGGTCTTCAGTGCGCCGGCGTTGGCAGCCGGGTCGCCTTTGTCTGCGCCGAACTCATAGAAGTTGTTGTAGTGCGTGGCGTCCTTGAACGGGGTGATCGCCTCATCCTTGACGGTGACGGCGCCCCACTGGGTGGATGGAAGCTTTTCGGCAAACCAGGACGGTGCCTTGCCAGGCTCGACATCCGGGTAACGCGCCGCTTCATCGGCCACAGCCCATCGAGGCAGACTGCTCACGGCCAATCCGGCCACGGCCGCACCCAAAACATTGCGTCGGGAAAAATAGAGGGATTCAGGCGTGACGTCCGACTCATGGCAGTCGGACGCTTTTGGGACTTTGATCAGCATGGCTACTCCGCAGCATTGGAGAACAGACGCACCAACGTACTGCGGAGTATGAGGGAAATTACATCACTCGGCGCTTTTGCGCCGACGAAGATGTAACAGGTATTGCACGGGACCTGAGGCTGCGTAGCCGAGGAATACCAGGAGCAGGATACGCGGCGGATCACTGAACACGACTGCAAACACCAGCACCACGGCGAGGATCGCCACGAAAGGTACGCGCCCCTTCAAATCCAGTTCCTTGAAGCTGTTGTATTTGATGTTGCTGACCATCAGCATGCCGGCCGCCGCAACCAACAGCGCCACCAGGAAGGACATCTTCGAACCCTGGATGCCGTAATCGCTGAACGCCCAGACTATCCCCGCCACCACACCGGCTGCGGCCGGGCTGGCCAGACCGATGAAATAGCGCTTGTCGGCGGTACCGACCTGGGTATTGAAACGCGCCAGGCGCAACGCCGCGCCCGCTACATAGATGAAGGCGACCATCCAGCCGACCTTGCCCATGTCGCCCAGGGCCCAGCCGAAGGCGAGCAATGCCGGTGCCACACCAAAGGCGACCATGTCCGACAGTGAGTCGTACTCGGCACCGAAGGCGCTCTGGGTATTGGTCATGCGCGCAACGCGGCCGTCGAGGCCGTCGAGCACCATCGCCACGAAAATCGCGATGGCGGCAAAGGCGAAATACTTGCTCGCACCGATCGAGTCACCGGCGCTCAAGGCAGCCTGGGCACTCATCGAGTTGATGATGGAATAGAAACCGGCGAACAGGTTCGCCGTGGTAAACAGATTCGGCAGAAGATAGATACCACGATGCCGGACTTTACGGCCTTCAGCGTCATGCCCTTCTTCGACATGTTCATCGATGGGCAGCAGGCTTTCGGCGTCAGAGGCCTGGTTTGGCTCTTCGGGACGTTCGCTCATGGACATTACCTTGCAACGGGGTGGAAAGTTTCGACAGGTGTCTGGGACGACGGTTCGACCGCAAACGATGCAGCTTTATACCAGAACCAGCCCCCCAAACGAAAAAACGCGGCCTAAGCCGCGTTTTTCGTACAAGAGCTCGACTTAGTTCTTGGCTTTGTCGACGATCTTGTTGGCACCGATCCACGGCATCATGGAGCGCAGTTGCTCGCCGATGACTTCGATACCGTGCGCGGCGTTGTTACGACGCTTGGCGGTCATCGAAGGATAGCCGGTAGCGCCTTCGCTGATGAACATCTTGGCGTATTCGCCGTCCTGAATACGTTTCAGGGCGTTGCGCATGGCCTGACGGGATTCGGCGTTGATGACTTCCGGGCCGGTCACGTACTCGCCGTACTCGGCGTTGTTGGAGATCGAGTAGTTCATGTTGGCGATACCGCCTTCGTACATGAGGTCAACGATCAGCTTCAGTTCGTGCAGGCACTCGAAGTAGGCCATTTCCGGCGCGTAGCCAGCTTCAACCAGGGTTTCGAAACCGGCTTTTACCAGTTCAACGGTACCGCCGCACAGAACGGCTTGTTCGCCGAACAGGTCGGTTTCGGTCTCGTCCTTGAAAGTGGTTTCGATGATGCCGGTACGACCGCCACCCACGCCAGCTGCGTAGGACAGTGCTACGTTTTTAGCGTTGCCCGAAGCGTCCTGGTAGATCGCGATCAGGTCAGGGATACCGCCGCCTTTGACGAACTCGGAACGCACGGTGTGGCCTGGCGCCTTCGGCGCGATCATGATCACGTCGAGGTCAGCGCGTGGCACTACCTGGTTGTAGTGGATCGCGAAGCCGTGGGAGAAGGCCAGGGTGGCGCCTTTCTTGATGTTCGGCTCGATTTCGTTCTTGTACAGAGAGGACTGGAACTCGTCCGGGGTCAGGATCATGACCAGGTCGGCAGCAGCAACGGCGGAAGCAACGTCAGTCACTTTCAGGCCGTGGGCTTCAGCCTTGGCAACGGTGGCCGAGCCTTTGCGCAGGCCAACAGTCACGTCAACACCGGAGTCTTTCAGGTTGCACGCTTGAGCGTGGCCCTGGGAACCGTAACCGATGATGGCAACTTTCTTGCCCTGGATGATCGACAGGTCGCAGTCTTTATCGTAGAAAACTTTCATGAATTTCCCCTATATCAGGCCGTTCAGGCCATTCGCTAATTTGGTTTAGATGCTGAGTACTTTGTCGCCGCGGGCGATACCGGTGACGCCACTGCGGACGGTCTCCAGGATCGAGGCGGTGCCAATGGACTGGATGAAGCTGTCGAGCTTGTCGCTGGTACCGGTCAATTGAACGGTATACACGCTGGCACTGACATCGACGATCTGTCCACGGTAAATATCGGTGGTGCGCTTGATCTCGGCGCGCTGGGCGCCGGTGGCCTTGACCTTGACCAGCATCAGTTCGCGCTCGATGTGAGCACTTTCCGACAGGTCGACCAATTTGACCACTTCGATCAGCTTGTTCAGGTTCTTGGTGATCTGCTCGATGACTTCATCGTGACCCACGGTGGTCAGCGTCAGACGCGACAGGGTCGGGTCTTCGGTTGGCGCCACGGTCAGGCTTTCGATGTTGTAGTTGCGCTGCGAGAACAGGCCGACTACACGAGACAAAGCGCCAGGTTCGTTTTCCAGAAGCAAGGAAATAATGTGCCGCATGATTAAGTACGCTCCGTCTTGCTCAGCCACATATCGCGCATGGAGCCGTCTTTGATCTGCATCGGGTAGACGTGCTCGCTGGTGTCGACCGAAATATCGATCACCACCAGGCGATCTTTCATGGCGAACGCCTCTTCCATCTTCGACTTCAAATCTTTCGAATCGGTAATGCGCACGCCAACGTGGCCGTAGGCCTCTGCCAGCTTGACGAAATCAGGCAGCGATTCCATGTAGGAATGAGAGTGGCGGCTGCCGTAGCTCATGTCCTGCCACTGGCGAACCATGCCCAGCACACCGTTGTTCAGGATGACGATTTTTACCGGCAAACCGTATTGCAGGCAGGTCGACAGTTCCTGAATGTTCATCTGGATGCTGCCCTCGCCCGTTACGCAGGCGACGTCGTCATCCGGAAAGCTCAACTTGATACCCATGGCCGCCGGGAAGCCGAAGCCCATGGTGCCCAGGCCACCGGAGTTGATCCAGCGGTTCGGCTTGTTGAACTTGTAGTACTGCGCCGCGAACATCTGGTGCTGACCCACGTCGGAAGCAACAAAGGCATCGCCCTTGGTCACTTCGCACAGGGTCTCGATCACCGCTTGCGGCTTGATGACACTGCCGTCGCCCTTGTCATAAGGGAACAGGCCGCGGTCACCGCGCCACTCGTCGATCTGCTTCCACCAGCTGGCAACGGACTCCTTGTTCGGGGTCTCGCCGATTTCCTTGAGGATCGCGACCATTTCGGTCAGGACGCTCTCGACCGGACCCACGATAGGCACATCGGCCTTGATGGTCTTGGAGATCGAAGCCGGGTCGATGTCGATGTGAATGATCTTGGCGTTCGGGCAGAACTTCGATGCGCCGTTGATGACGCGGTCGTCGAACCGTGCGCCGACGGCCAGGATCACGTCAGCATGGTGCATCGCCAGGTTGGCGGTGTAGCTGCCGTGCATGCCCAGCATGCCGATGAACTGACGGTCGGTGCCAGGGAAACCGCCCAGGCCCATCAGGGTATTGGTCACTGGCAGGTTGAGCATTTTCGCCAGCTCGGTCAGCGGCGCGGAGCCGTTGCCGAGAATCACGCCACCGCCCGAATACATCACGGGACGCTTGGCCGCCAGGAGCATTTCTGCCGCCTTGCGGATTTGCCCCGAGTGGCCGCGAACGGCCGGGCTGTAGGAGCGCAGCTTGGCTTTTTTCGGGAAGATGTATTCGAACTTCTCGGCCGGGTTGGTCATGTCTTTCGGGATATCGACAACGACAGGACCAGGACGACCGGATTGCGCCAGGTAGAAGGCTTTCTTCATGACTTCCGGGATTTCCGACGCGTGCTTGATCATGAAGCTGTGTTTCACGATCGGCCGGGAGATACCGATCATGTCGGTTTCCTGGAAGGCGTCGGTACCGACCATGGTGCTCGGCACCTGGCCGGAAATCACCACCATCGGAATGGAGTCCATGTAGGCCGTGGCGATACCGGTGATGGCGTTGGTCGCGCCCGGGCCGGAAGTCACCAGTACCACGCCGGCTTTACCGGTGGCACGGGCGTAGCCGTCAGCCATATGGGTCGCGGCCTGCTCGTGACGAACCAGGATGTGGGTCACTTCCGGTTCTTTGAACAGGGCATCATAGACATGAAGAAGAGCACCACCCGGGTACCCGTAGATATATTTGACGCCTTCGTCACGCAAAAAGCGGACGAGCATCTCACCGCCAGATAAAAGCTCCACGTTGTTCACCTCTAAAACGCCAGAATACCGCCCACAAAAGGGACGGGTCTTAATAGGTTTACTTCTCAGCAGAGCATGAGCGACGGTGGTCGCCGACTACGTCAGCACTGACTGAGCAAGTATTGGGATCGTCCCAAGTGTTGCGGGCCTTTCCCACCCAGCGCGAGGTAACGCGTTGCGGGTGTAACAGGTCGGCGCGGATGTGCGCCTCATGATCTGCCGAGTGGGTCTGCTTCTGGCAGTCCCTCTACAGCGGACTTTGGATTCTTCTGTTTCGTCCCCTGCAAGTCAAGTCGTCTATGAGGTTTATTCTACTAACCACATGAGAACGCAAGAAAAAACCTGTAAACCCCCAGTGTGTTAGCTTCAATTGCGCAACTTTTGACTAGGAATTGGCATGCGTACGCACTTCTTCATCGCCGGCCTGATGGCCGCCCTCAGCCCGCTGTCCCTGGCCGCGCAAATTTACCAGTGGGTCGACGCCCAGGGCGTTACCCATTTCGATGCGCAACCGCCCAGGGATCAGCCAGCCACGACCCTCGTCACGCCCGCCTCCTCTGGAAAATCGGGTACCGCCGCACAGAGCGGCGCCATTGGTGACCAACAGGCGATCGACAAGTCGGTGAAGCAGCAGGTGGCCGAGCAACAGAATCAATTGAGGGCTTTCTGCGAACAGGCACGAACCAACCTGGCGCAGTTGCAGAATAATCCGCGCTTGAGAGAGGAAGTGGATGGCCAGATGCGGCGTCTGGATGACTCCCAACGCCAGGAGCGCATCGGCGAAACGCAGAAACAGATTGCCGACAACTGCATGTAGGAGCTGTCTCGTGGAACGAGGCTGCGATCTTTTGATCTTTGAAAAGATCGCAGC
>NZ_JAXDEO010000111.1:0-7898 GCF_035064975.1 Pseudomonas sp. YuFO20 | reverse complement strand
AAACGGCAGGCTCAAGTCGGCGGCGCTCATTGTCAGTTGGTCACGAGCTGCGCCATAGCGAATGGGACAGTCGAAATAATGCGCATGTGTTTCCAGGTTTTGTTCCGGGCGTCTTCGTAACCGAGCAGATAGGCCACCTCTTTCAGTTCAAGGCTTGTATCAGCAAGCAAGTGAAACCCCACCTGGCGCCGGGCCTCATTGAGCATCTCGCTGAACGTTGTGCCCTCTGCCGCTAACCGTCGTTGCAGCGTCCGTTCACTTTGCAGCAGCTCTTGAGCCAGGTGTTGCAGGGTTGGTCGTCCGTCCGCCAGGGCTCGTTTCAGCACTTTGATTACCTGCTCACGGAATCCAGTTGGCGCCCCGATCTCCTGCAAGGCGGCAGTCATGCCAGGTGTCATGACGTGCAGCATTTCCGGATTATGGTCACGAAACGGCAGGCTCAAGTCGGCGGCGCTCATTGTCAGTTGGTCACGAGCTGCGCCATAGCGAATGGGACAGTCGAAATAATGCGCATGTGTTTCCAGGTTTTGTTCCGGGCGTCGCAGGCTCACTGTTAGAGGCACCACATGCTTACCCGTGCCTCGCCGACCGAGCTCCAGCAAAAAAGCGAAACATGCCTCCACCGAGAGATGAGGTTCCGAGCCGCTGCCAGGCGGCCAAAGAATGGTGAACGACACCTTGCCGTCACGCTCCTCGACACAAATCTGGTCGGGACTGCATAGGCGCATGAAACGGGAATACCTCGCCACCCCTTCGCGAAAATCGGCGGCGTATAACGCGGCGAGGAACGCCAGTTTGTGTTTAGCGCTGGGCGTGTCGCGGACCATTTTTATGGCGAATGCCGGGTCTGCAGATAACACCTCAATGGCCCGCCAAACAGCAAACAGCTGGTGGGTCGTGACAACGGCGTCGTTCAGGTGAAGGTCGTTTGGCAATTGCGCGTGTTGTTGAACCACCACCGGGCTGAGACCCAGTCGCTCTATCGCCTGCCACAATGCTTTGGGTAGTTTGCACCGCTCGGAGCGGATCTCAAGTTGGGACATTTTCAGCCTCCGAGCCGCACGGAAGCGGCAGCGCGTAATGCAGCGCCAATCAATGGCGCGTTTCGCAAGTGTTCTGGCGCAAACCGCCCACGAAGGAATGCGCCTTCGCTCTTAGCATGGTCGTTAACGAAACGAGCTGAAGGAGCTCACGATGGCAACGACGTTCTATACCAATCCCAATTCTCGCGGCCGCATGGTGCGCTGGATGCTTGAAGAAATCGGCTGCACGTATGACGTGGTCATTCTGGATTACCAGTCGGCCAGCGGAGCTGATCGCTGGGGCGGTGCTGCACTGGACGTTCCCGTCCAGGCCAGCCCTGATGATCCACGCGCTGTTTTTTTTCGCGACGTGAGCCCGATCGGAAAAGTCCCCGTGCTGGTGCACAACGGGCAGACCATAACAGAAACCGCTGCCATCTGTGCCTATCTGGCTGACGCTTTTCCCGAAGCCGGACTGGCGCCTGCGCCAGAGGACCGGGCGGATTATTACCGTTGGCTGTTTTTCGCAGCAGGCCCCGTGGAGCAAGCCGTAACCAACCACCGCGCGGGCTTCAACCCTGAGCCTGAGCAAGAGTTCTTCTTTGGCTACGGAAGCTATGAACGCACAGTAGACCAGCTCGAGCGCGCTGTGCTGGCCAACCCCTTCATTGCCGGTGAACGCTTCACCGCTGCGGACGTGTATGTCGGCTCGCACATCGGCTGGGGACTTGCCATGAACACGTTGCCGCCCAGGGCCGCTTTTCTCGCCTACGCCGAGAAACTTACGGGCCGCGACGCGTATAAACGTGCGGCAGCAAAGGATGAGGCGCTGCTCGCTGCGGGCTGATTAACGGAAATTGCCGCAGAGCCATCCGAAGGAGCTATGCACGTGCCGCCGCCTGCAAAAGCTCCTTCGCCCGCAGCGCGATGGATGACATGTAGCCGCGCCGCCAGACCATACCGATGGGGCAGCGGATATGCTCCGAGCGAATCGGCAGCATCACTACATTGGCGGGGAGGTTTTCCGGTGACACCGCATGGGAATTGACCATGCTCACCAACGGCATGCGTGACACAGCCAACAGCAGTGCCGGCAGGTTGTTCGCTTCCAGTACCAGGTTCGGCAAGGCAATCGCCTCCAACGCAAAGGCACGCTCGAGCTGCACACGCGCAAATTCATGCTTGCTTGAGCCAGCCCATTGGCAACCGGCCAAATCGCCCATCGACACACTCTGCAAGGACGCCAGTGGATGCTGATCGTTGACTACAACCCGATAGTCGTCTTCAAGCAGGTGCAGCATGTCCAAGCTCGGATCCATCCGCTCCGGCAAGGGCAATAACGCGAGTTCGACATCGCCGTTGGCCACTGAATCCAGCAGGGCGTCGCTGAAACCAGAGACAAAATAGATGCGCGCCGCCGGCCGCTCCTTGATCAAGCGAGGTAACAGTGAACCCAGGGCAAAATTCGCCGCCGCCGGGGTGGCGCCGATACGCAGTAACCCCGCATGGCCACCGGCGACATCACGCGCTTCCTGCAGAGCGACCTCCAACTCGCGCGAAATCGCACGACTGCGCACGAGAAAGGCCGCGCCGGCGTCCGTCAGCTCGATCCCGCGTGAAGAGCGCAAAAGCAATTTGACCCCCAAACGTCGCTCCAGCCGCTGCACCGACTTGGTCAATGCCGGTTGTGACACGCCGAGGCGCTCGGCAGCACGGGCCAGGCTGCCGGCGCTAGCCACGGTAGAAAAATAAACCAAGTCGTCTTCAAGCATCGACATCCCATTTGGTTATTGCAAAGTGCCTTGTATGTTATTTCAGTTTATAGCCTGGCGCGCACATGATTATTTCCCTGTCTGCCTTAATCAACCGGAGCCGCCACCATGAGCAGCCAATCGCTTCTCGATATGCCCCATCCAACCGCCAGCCTGCGCGGCCTGGTCAGTGATGCCGAGTGGGCCGCACGGATGGAATTAGCAGCGGCCTATCGGCTGTACGCCCACTTCGGCTGGGATGACTTGGTCTTTACGCATATCTCGTGTCGGGTACCCGGCGAGGCTGGCCATTTCCTGATCAACCCCTACGGCTATCTGTTTGACGAAATCACGGCGAGCAGCCTGGTGAAGGTCGATTACCAGGGGCGCAAGGTGGCCGACTCACCCCATGACGTAAACCCCGCGGGCTTCACCATTCACAGTGCCGTGCACGCGGCTCGACCGGATGCCCATTGTGTGATGCACGTCCATTCCATCAACGGGTGCGCCGTCTCGGCACAAACGGGTGGCTTGCTGCCGTTGTCGCAGCAGTCGCTGTTCGTGCTCGCCTCCCTGGCTTACCACGACTACGAAGGCGTAGCGCTGAACGACGATGAAAAACCTCGCCTGGTCGAGCATTTCGGCGACCGCACCTTCCTGATGCTGCGCAATCACGGCTTGCTGACCGTGGGTGGCAGTGTGGCCGATGCCTTCCTGGCGATGTATGTGTTTGAAGCCGCCTGCATGATCCAGGTACGCGCGCTGTCGGGCGGCGTGCCGGTAGCACCAATTGGGGGAGATGTGTTGGCGGGCATCGCCGCTCAAGCCAGGCAAGTAACCCACGGTCTTGGCGGAGCTCTGGCCTGGCCTGGCCTGCTGCGTCGACTTGACCGCATCGATCCCGGCTTTCGCCTTTGACAGGAACCTCGTATGAAACCGACTCTACAAGCCGCCTTTCATCATATGCGCGACAGTACGCTGGACGATTGGCGCGTAATTGCAGACGAGCAAAAACTGCATGCGCTTAAACTACCCGATCGCCTGCTTGACCACCTGCGCCTGCTGAGTGGTGACTACGGTGGTTTCGCCGTAGACCGGCTGACCCATAGCCTGCAAACAGCGACCCTGGCGCACCTCGACGGCAAAGATGAGGAGTACGTGGTGTGCGCGTTGCTGCACGACATTGGCGACACGCTCGCCAGCTACAATCACGCAGACATGGCGGCGGTCATCCTGCAGCCATTTGTCAGCACGGAAAATCACTGGATGATTGCCAACCACGGGTTGTTTCAAGGCTATTATTTTTTCGAGCACCTCGGTCTGGACCGTCACTCACGTGATCGCTTTTCGCACCTGCCTGACCTGTACCAGCGAACGGTCGAGTTTTGCGAAAAATATGATGCCGCGGCTTTCGACCCGACCGCACATACACTGCCACTGGAGTTTTTCGAACCCCTGCTACGCCGGGTGATGGCGACGCCCAAGCGCAGCATCTATATGGCATCTAACCGAAGCTGACAGCGCCGTCTTGCGCCCACGCTTCAACGCCCTGATCACAACAATCGCGCCGCAACGACGGCGCTTGGGAGACTGCCTTGTCTGGTGACCAACTCGCGACGGTACTGATGCCGCTGTTGCTGGCATTAATCATGTTTTCGCTCGGACTGGGCCTGGTGCCCGCCGACTTCCGGAGGATCGCCGCACAACCACGCGCATTCCTGCTCGGCTTCGCCTGCCATTTCGTTCTGCTGCCCTTGGTGTGTTTTGCCTTGCTCTCGATGTTTCCACTGCCGGGCGCAATCGCCGTCGGTTTTATGCTGATTGCGGCATGCCCGACCGGTACGACGTCCAATCTGCTGACCTATATCGCCCGCGGAGATGTGGCTCTGGCGCTCAGCTTTACCGCCGCCGCCAGCCTGATGACCATCATCACGTTGCCGTTGATTGTGACCCTTGCCATGGGGCATTTTCTGGGCGCGCACCAGCAAATCGACTTTCCGGTTGGCTTCATGATGATTCAAGTCTTCGCAATGCTCGGATTGCCGGTCGCGCTGGGCATGCTGGCTCGCCGCGTTTGGCCGCACGCGGCGCAGCGCTTCGAACCGCTGGCGACACGGCTATCGACGCTGGTTTTCGCGATCATCGTAGTCGGCGCGCTGGTGAAAAACTGGAGCCTGTTCGAACAGAACTTTAGCACGGTGGCACCACTGGCCCTGGCACTCAACGTACTGATGCTGATCCTCGGCTTTGTAGTGGCCAAACTGGGACACCTGGAACGCCGTCAGGCCGTCACCATTGCCATAGAAACGGCGATGCAGAACGCCACACTGGCCATCGTCATCGGCAGCACGGTGTTGCGAGACGATGCGCTGGTTGTCCCTGCCGCAATCTATGGCGTACTGATGTACGTGGGCGGCCTGGTTTTCGCGTTTACCGTGCGCAGAAGTTACGCGCCTGTTGCGGCAGAAAAAGCGGATGGGTCTATTGCTCCACGCTAGGTACCACCCACTGAATGTGCAGGTCTGCGTCTAGCACCCATGGCGCCAACGCGATTATTGGAGCCCCCCTCCCATCACCCAAATTTGCAGCACGCCTGCGGAGCTTTGCCATGTCGAACACCACACCGGACTTCACCGAGCGCCTGCTTACCGATGCCGGAATCCGCGAAGGGATGCGCGTACTGGACGTCGGCTGTGGTTCTGGCGATGTCACGTACTTGCTTGCGCGCCTGGTCGGCAGCACCGGGGCGGTGGTTGGTGCGGATCACGACGCCAGCGCACTTGCCATTGCGCGTCAACGCATCGCGCCACCGGACCATGCCCAGCCTACGTTTATCGATAGCGATCTGCTCGGGCTTGCCGAGTCGCTTGGCGTGTTTGACGCAATCGTTGGTCGGCGGGTGTTGATGTATCAGGCTGATACCGTCGCTGCTGTACGAGCACTTGTGCAACACCTGCGGCCTGGAGGCACTCTCGTATTTCAAGAGCATGACACCACTCTGGTTCCCGCGAGCCTGGACGGATTTCCGCTACACAAACGGGCCCAGGGCTGGATACAACGCATGATCGAGCATGAAGGGGCTGATCTGCATATCGGCTTCAACCTTCATCGCATCTTTACCCAGGCCGGTTTAACCGTGGAAGCGGTACGTGGAGAATGCCTGATACAAACACCCAGCAGCCCGTACGCGCTGGGACATATCGTACGAGCCTGCCTGCCGCGAATCCTTGCGCACGGCGTCGCCACCGCAGAAGAGGTCGAAATAGAAACCCTGCAAGCGCGGTTAGACGATGAGCGCACCCAGTCTGAAGGTATCTATATCGGAGACATGATCTTCGGCGCCTGGGCAAAAAATCGCAGTGAGGGGAGTAGCCGAGTTTACCGATAGCCCGCGCGTGGACCATCTAAGCTTCCCCTTTCACTGAGGATCTCCAATGACAAACCAATCCGCTATTGTCGAGATGGTTCAAGAAACCGATCCAATGCTGCTCAGATCTTTGAATGACCTTCTCCCACAGCTTTCCAAAAGCGCTCAAGCGATGACAATGGAAGATTTGAATCAGATCGTGGATTCAGAGTGCTCCGACTTATTCGTAGTGAGAGCAGCAGGTGGAGGAAGCATTTCAGGGGCATTAACCCTCATTCATTTTCGCATTCCGACAGGCATTCGAGCCTGGATCGAAGACGTCGTAGTAGATGCCAGTGCTCGAGGTCAGGGCGTCGGCAAAGCACTCATACAAGCAGCAATAGAAAAAAGCCACGACCTCGGTGCGAAAACTCTGGATTTAACATCCAGTCCAGACCGTGAATCTGCCCATCGTTTATACGAGGGCGCAGGATTCTCGGTGCGCACAACGAAAGTCTACCGACATATCAAATGACGAATGGATAGTCCTTCAACGCATGGCGATTATATATGGGGACAGGAGCGTCCTGAATGGGTGCTTTGGGTCGATTTATGCCTTTGCTGACAGGCAGCTATGGGTCTGATAGCCACCACCAGCCATTGGGACTGATCCACCCATGTCTTCCCTCAACGTGGAGGACGAGCCATGAACACTGTTGCTAGATACCGCCATCAGCCTTGGAACAAGGGAAAGCTTGTCGGTCAGAAAGCCCCGCTCCGAGTCAGAGATATCTGGGCTATCCGAGTAAGACTTCAGCTTGCTGAGAAGACGCGTGATTTGGCGCTCTTCAACTTGGCCATCGATAGCAAGCTGCGTGCCTGTGACTTAACCAAATTGCGGGTCCGAGACATTGCCCATGGGGAGCATGTGTCGTCACGGGCCATCGTAATGCAGCAGAAAACTCAACACCCAGTGCAATTTGAAATCACTGAACAGACCCGAACGGTTCTGGAAGCGTGGATGCGCCAGGCGCGTCTCCGCAGTGAGGATTTCTTGTTCCCGAGCCGGTTGCACGCCTCAGAGCATTTATCCACCAGGCAATACGCTCGAATAGTCAAAGCGTGGGTGACAACCATTGGCCTTGACCCAACCATGTATGGTACTCACACGCTACGGAGAACCAGGGCTTCGTTGATTTATCGCAGGACGAAGAACCTGAGAGCGGTTCAACTCCTGCTTGGTCATACGAAGCTTGAAAGCACTGTCAGGTACTTGGGAATCGAAGTCGATGATGCCTTGGAAATGGCGGAGCAGACGGAGGTGTGACCATTCACTGCGACGGTCGTGCCAGACCGTCGCTATCCGTCCCTCTACCAGTCAATTGTGTCTACAAAGTCAGGGAGCTATTCAAATCAGAGGCAGTCCTGGACCTCACTGGAGTGATCTAAGACTGGCGTACCCTCATAATGGAATCGGTGATGGCTTGAGCATTTGTGTCCAGCGTTTCCATTGCCGATATCGCATTAGCGGCGACAGTGCCTACCCCATTTTCTGACAGCCACTTGGTTATTTCTTCTATCGCTGCACTTAGGGCGTGCTGGTTGTGGAGGAGCAGTGTCAGAGCGTCCGCTGTGGCGATTTTGCAATTTGAGTGTATGCGTCCGGCCAAGTCATCTACCCAGCCCCGCAAAGCCAAGACATGGTGTGCACTTAAATTTAAGTGGGCACCAGTTCTAGCCTTTTAAGCGGGTATTTCATGCAGCCAACACGCCGTTCCT
>NZ_JAXDEO010000110.1:0-8734 GCF_035064975.1 Pseudomonas sp. YuFO20 | reverse complement strand
GGCGGTGATCGCCAGGTCCTGGATCACCGGAATGTCGATCAGCATCAACACGGCGAAGCCCACCGCGTCCGCCAGCAGCGCGGTGACGCCGGCGATGAACAGACGGCGGAAGGTGTAGCGCGCGGCGATCAGTTTATGCGTGCCACGGGCGATGTCCTGCATGATCCCGTTCATCTTCTGCGCCGCGTGGGACACGCCGATGGCGAAGATCAAAAACGGTACCAGCACCGAATACGGGTCGATGGCGTAGCCCAGCCAGGCGACGATACCCAGTTGCCAGACCACCGCGATCAACGAGCAGCCGACCACCAGCAAGGTGCTGCGCACGCAACGGGTGTAGGCATAGATGATGACCAGCGAAGTGACAACGGCCAGGCCGAAAAACATCATCACCTGGATCAGGCCGTCGATCAGGTCGCCCATCAGCTTGGCAAAACCGATGACCCGGACCTTGTAGTGGCCCTTGCCCTCAACACCGGACTTGCGTGCGGCGCTGTCGCCAGCGTATTCGATCTTGTCGCGCAACTGCTCTTCGAGCATCTGCGAAAAGGCGTGGTAGTCGATGCGCTGGCCACCGGCGGCGGCCTTGTCCAGCAGCGGCACGATCAGCATGGTCGACTTGAAATCGCTGGCCACCAGACTGCCGACGATGCCGGCGCGGGAGATGTTCTGGCGCAGTTGCTCGATCTGTTCAGGCTGCCCCGAGTAGGTATCAGGCATCACCGGGCCACCCTGGAAACCTTCCTCGGTGACTTCCGTCCAGCGCACCGCCGGGCTCCACAGGGATTTCATCCACGCACGGTCGACGCCTTCGGTGAGGAACAACTGGTCGTTGACCTGCTTGAGCACGTCCAGATACTCAGGGTCGAAGATATCGCCCTGGGTGTTCTCGACCACCACCCGCACCGAGTTGCCCAGGCCGCGCAGCGAAGCGCGGTTCTCGAGGAAATTCTGGATGTACGGCTGGCTCTGCGGAATCATCTTCTCGAAGCTGGGACGCAGCTCCAGGCGGGTCACGGCCATGAAGCCCAGGACCACGGTGGCCAGGGCCATGAGCAGCATGAACAGCGGCCGATAGTTGAACACCAGCCGTTCGAGCAGGTTGCCGGAGCGGCGGTCGAAATCACGCAGCTCGCGGATCACCGGCATGGCGTCTTGTTTGATATTGCCCATGTCTGGGTTCTCGCTCTGAATTTTCGAGGTCTTAATCGACGGACAGTGCCTGTGCACCACGGCTACCTGCTACCACCAACGCGCCAGTGGCGGACTGGGTGGCACCGGCGACCGGGGTACGTGCCGGTTGCTGCACCAAATGCAATTGCGCGCCAGTGCCCTGGCTGACCAGCATCTGGCCGCCCTGGGTGAACAGGCGGTAATTGCCACGGGCATCGATGAGGCCGGCGGTGATGCTGACGTGCAGGCCACTGTCCAGTGCGGTCCAGTTCTGCCCGCCGTCGGTGCTGCGCAGCACGTTGCCGCGCAGGCCGTAGACCAGCACTTCGCCAGGCTTGCCGACCACGCCGAAGAAGCTGCCTTGGTAAGGCGTCGGCACGGCGGCGAAGCGTTGGCTGTTTTCATCCCACTTGAGCAACAGGCCTTGCTCACCGGCGATGTACAGCGCATCGCCGGTGGAGGCGATGGCATTGAGGTGGAAGCCTTGCGGGTTGTCGGTGCGATCCTGGAACGGCGTCCAGCTCTGGCCACCATCGTCAGTGCGCAGGATCAGGTTGAACACGCCGACCACATAGCCGGTTTTGTCATTGGCGAACCACACATCGAGCAACGGTTTGTCGGCGCCCTGCTCCACCAGGCGCTGGCCTTCGGCGACCAGCAGCGGCCATTGTTCATTGCCCGGTTCGGCACTGGCCAACGCCGTGTAATGCTTGACCAGCAGATCGCCGATCTGGCGGCCGTCGAGTTGTTTGTTCCAGGTCACGCCAGCGTCGCTGCTGTGCAATACCACGCCGTCATTGCCCACCGCCCAGCCCTGGCTGTCGGTCGGGAAACTCACGGCGGTGAGGTCGGCACTGACCGGCACGGCGGCCTGTTGCCAGTGCTGACCGGAATCATCGGAAAACAGGATATGACCGCGTTGGCCAACGGCGATCACGCGCTCACCGGCGCGGGCCATGCCGGACAGAGGACTCTTGATGGCCAAGGCGCTGACCTTGGCAGGCAGGTCCAGCACGTCGACGTAATCGGCCGCGTGGCTGACGCCCTGCGACAGGCAGAGCGCAATGCCAAACGCCAGCTTCAACATATTATTTTTATACGAACACATACCGCGTCCTCTTCGGAAAACCGCGCCACACCTCGCGCCGTGCAGCTCATGTGGAGCGAGCCTGCTCGCGATGGACGTTAACGATTACGCGTGCTGTCTGGATGCCCGCGTCGCCCTCAGGTCCATCGCGAGCAGGCGCTCGCTCCCACAGTGGATCGTGCGAGCGTCTGCTTGCGGTTGGTTTAGCGAATGCCGCTGCCGGCCAGGGATTCCGAAGACCACTGGGCCTTGGAGAGCGGATCGATGTACTTGATGCCGCCGTAAGGGCCGACTACACCGTTGATGTTGTAGGAACCACCGACCAGGTCGTAGATCATGAACGGCGTGGAGTCCGGGATCTGCTTGTCATAGCTCTGGCTGAGGAAGGCGAAGGAACCGCGATAGAGCTGACCACGGGCGTCATATTGATCCGAGGCCAGAGCGGTCCAGCTGTCTTCGTCGAGGTAGAAGCGACGCTTGGCATAGATGTGCCGGGCGCCCGACTTGAGGGTACCTTCGACGACCCACACGCGGTGTTTTTCCCAGCGAACGAACTCCGGTGCCAGGTGATTCGGTGTGGTGATCGACTTCGGATCCTGGACGTAGGTCAGCTTGTAGGTGTTGTAGGGCACGATCATTTCCTGCTTGCCCACGAGCTTCCAGTCGTAGCGATCCAGCGCACCGTTGAACACGAATACGTCATCGTAAGTGCCCGCACCGGCAGTGCCCGGGTTAGGCGTGTCGTACGCCAGGTTCGGTGCCAGTTTCACCCGACGCTGGCCAGGCAGGTATTGCCAGGCACGGCGTGGTTGGGTCAGCGGGTTGGCGGCGTCCTTGAGCATCACCGCTTCGCCGGCGCGACGCGCGGGGCCGGTGTACGACAGCTTCATCTGGTAGTAAACGTCGGCGCTGCTGATCGGCTGCGCGAGGTTTTCGTAGATCGGGTAGGAAATGAACGCCTGCCCGGTGGTGGCCAGGCTTGGTACGCCGGCGGAGTCAACGTTCCAGGAGTCGTACTTGGAGTTGATGCTCACGCCCTGGTAACGCAACAGGAAGTTCCACATCGCTTCGTTGCCCGACTGCGGGATCGGGAACGGTACGCCCGGCAGCACGTTGTCGATGGCCAAGCCGCCTTCGAGGGACTTGGCGCCGCTGGCGTTCTTCACGCCGTTATCGAGGATCGCCTTGGGCAGCGACACGGTGCGGTGGGTCGGGAACACATCGACACGGAACGTCGGGAAGCGCTTGGCCAGTTCCACGGTGGTGGCGGTGAGCATGCCCTTGTACTGATCGACGTTCTTGCCGTCGATCACCAGCAAGGGTTTTTCACTGGCGAACGGGTCCGGGCGCATGCTGTCGCCGGATTTGAAGCTGGCTGGCGGCGTGGTCAGGCCACCGTTGTAGGCCGGAATGGAACCATCAGCGTTCCCGGCCTTCTCGGCGCCCACCAGGGTCAGGCTGGTGCCCAGCTTGGCAGCGTCCTGGGTTGAAACAGCGGCCTGTACCTGGGCGGCAAGGACCATGGCCAGCGAAGCGGCCAACACGGTTTTGACGAATTTCATGTTGTTATTCTCCTGCTTGCGTTGAGCAAATCAGTGGTGAATCAAAAAGTGGTTTTCATCGTCAGGTAAACGGCGCCACGGTCCTCAGTCGTTGCACCACCACCGGAAAAGGCTGAGTAGCCACCGGCGTAGCAGGCGTAGTTTTCGTTACCGCTGAAGGCGTTCGGCGCAGCGCCGTCACCTCCGTTGGGGCCGGTACTCACACCACTGACATTGCACTTGTCGGCTTTGCCGAAAGAATCCACGTACTTCAGGTCGACAAAGTATTTGTTGTACACAACGGCCCCGAGGCCGACTGCGTAGTTACCGGTATCCTTGGCACCGCCACCGGAGACCGGTGACACGCCGTCGAGACCGAGGTTGATGGACATCGGCGCGTTGAGGTCGACACCGGGAAACACCTGGTACCAGGTCGGTGTGAAGTTCACCGCGATACCCCAGTTGTCCCGGGTCGGCTGGTCGATGCCGCGATAGGTATCCTTGCCTTTGTAGAGCGCCTCGTTCTTGCTATCGAGCTTGAGCAAGTTGCTGTAGTACAACTCGGCGAGCAGGGTCGCCGAATCGAACACGGGGGTTTTCGGCATGGTCATCAGGCCGTTGAGCGTCCAGTGCAGGGTGTCGCCGGTGGCGGCCATGCTGTCGCCCTTTTCCGGGGTGTCATAGACGATGCCGGTGCCGGGCGTGCGCGCAGGCAAAAGGCCAAGACCCTGGCCCAGGCCCAGCGGACTGTTGGTGCTGACGACCGCCGGAATACTGGCCAGCGGCATGTTGTGCCGAACGTTGAGGTCCGAGCCCACGCTCACACCGCCCACGTCCTTGGACAGGCTCAGGCCGACGATCTTGACGTTGTCGGCATAGGCCATTTGATAGGTGGCGGTGCTCAGCGAGTTGAGGGTGTTGATCACCGCGGGTACCTGGCCGGCCGGACGGGTGCCGTTGGCGTTGGCCGAACTCAGGCCGCGAGCATCCAGCCAGGCTTGCGGCAGGATTTCCGAGGTTTCGCGGTAGTAGACACCGAGGGTGCCATCCAGCCAGGCCGGCGACCACTTGGCCATGATGCCCCAATCGCCACGCTTGTCCGGCGTCAGGTCATGCCCGCGACGCACGTTGGTCAAGCCGTTGCACGGCGCCAGGCCACAGCCCAGCGGGCTGCCCGGGACCACGGCGTTGGTGTTGCCCAACAGGAACGACTGCGCACCAAAACCGACCAGGTCGGAACCGCCGTAGTAGGTGCCGGCTTCCGGCAGGCGTGCGGCGTCCCAATCGAGGAAGTACTGGGCGCCCACGGTCAATTCCGGATTGACGGTGAAGGTCATCGACAGCTGGTTGCGCGGGACGAACAGTTCCTTGGCTTCAGTGCCCGGCGACGCGGCGAGCTTGGCCAGGTCGAGGCCGGACTGGCCGTAGCTGATCGAATGCACCGGATTGAGAATGGTCTCGCCCCAGAACACGTTGTGCTGACCAGCCTTGACGCTGAGCATCGACTCTTCGCCCACTTCGGTGCTGTAGAACACGAAGGCGTCGAGGATTTCGCCGGACGGGCCGCTGTAGTAGCGCTGGGCGTAGTTGCTCAGGTGCGGGCTGCCATTGCCGACGTTGTCGTTGGTGACCCCGGCCAGGCGCGGGTCGTTGGCGATCAGGCCCGAGGTCGAACCGTTGCCGTTGACGAACGGGTTGGAGTTCGAACCGGTGTTATCGTAGGCCTTGTCGTACCAGGTGGCGGCGCTGACACGGAAGCCCATGTGGTTCTGATAGACCACGTCCATCTCGGTCAGCAGGTCGACACGGTTGGTGATGTTGGTGCCGGACTTGCGGAAGTTGTAGTCGCCGTCGTTGTTGTTCGGAGTGCCCAACATGCGCTTGTCGGCACTTTCGGTGCGCACGCCATAGTTGTACTTGATGGTGTTGTCCAGGCGAACGTTCCAGTCCGGGTTACCGGTCTCGATTTCTGCGCCATGGGCGGCCGGCATCATGGCGGCCAGGATGGCCGAGGCCAACAAGGTGTAGCGTGCGGTGGTGAAGCCGTGATTCTTATTGTTGTGCATTGCGTTGTCTCCGCCTTTTTGTATTTGTTTTAAGCGCAGCAGCCCTCGCGCGACCCGGTGGGGCCTGCGTGTTCAGGGATGAGGGCGAGTGCTGGTCGGGATGCGGCCCGACCGGCTCCTGTACTAGCGGTCCAGCTCGAGGATGAGTGCTTCAGCCTCAGGCCAGTGACCGAAACCCGCCGCCGGATTGAGGTGGCCGACATCGCCCAGATTGAGCAATTCGGCGCCCCAGCCTTGGGCAAGTCTAGTGGCGGCGTCCAGGCTGGCCAGGTGATCGTTGGTGCTGGCGGCCACCAGGCTACGGAATGGCAACGGCCCGGTTGGCAGAGGATCCCAACCGCTGCTGCGCAGGGTTTCAGGGGATGGATAGTTGGCGGGCCAGGCGGCCTCGAGATCCGGTGGCGCGGCCAGCAGGGCGCCCTTGATCGGACGACTGAATTGCGCAGCCCAGTGGGCGACCATCAGCACACCGGCGCTGTGGGCGACCAGGATGACCGGCCCGTCGATCTGTTCCAGCTGGTGCTGGATCGCCCGGACGCGGGCATTGCAATCGAGCTTGTCGGTTTCCAGTGGCGGCACACTGCGTACCTTTTCCAGCCTGGCTTCAAGCAGCGTTTGCCAATGTTCGGCAACGTGCTCGCGCAGGCCCGGTACGATCAGAACGGTTGCGGCGGTTTGCAGTTTGTTCAATTCAACACCTACGCTTTCTCGATGACTCGACTGGCTCTGTGGCCAGGGGCTTTTTGTAGGACTGACATTAAAGATCGCCCCCCCCTGGCGCTTTTCATTGGACGTCAGGCACTTTTCATTTGATGACAGGTTTTTTCGCCACCGGATGCTCCTGACCGCTGGTCGAATAACCCCACGGGATCGCTGCGGGTCACTGTAATCAATGGGGAGCGTCGACCGCCCTTCAGTAACGGTTGTCGGCCGGGCAGAATCGGGCGTGCACTGTCGTCAATCGCACAACTGTTCAAGTGCTGATGTGCTGGATATAGTCGCCAGGTTCAATTGATCGCAATTGGCTAAGGAAAGACCTTCGAATGCCCAAGCTTGTTCGCGCCGCCGTCTTGACCAACTACCTTGAGGTCACTCAATACCTGGGTTTCAACCCGCACGATGTACTGGCCGGCGTCGGCTTGACCAAGGCCCAGCTGCAAGCCCCCGGGCACCGCATCCCCATCGATGCCGCCGTACGCCTGCTGGAGGATTCGGCCGCCGCCAGCGGTTGCCAGACGTTCGGCTTGAGCATGGCCGAGTCACGCCAGCTCTCGGATTTCGGCGTGGTCGCCCTGCTGCTCAGCCATCAGCGCACGCTGCGCGATGCCTTGCAGGTGGTGGTGCATTACCGGCACTTGATGAACGATTCGCTGGCGATCTTCATCGAAGAAGCCGGCAAGATGGTGATCATTCGCGAAGAGGTGGTCACCGAATCGCCGATGGCCAGCCGCCAGGCCACCGAGCTTGCCATCGGCGTGATGTTCCGCCTGTGCGCCGCCCTGCTCGGCGCCCACTGGCATCCCTACAGCGTCAATTTCACCCACCAGGCCCCCGACAACGTGCAGCTGCACCGGCGCCTGTTCGGCTGCACCCTGGAGTTCGGCAGCGAGTTCAACGGCATCGTCTGCGCAGGCGCCAACCTGGACATGACCAACCCCAATGCCGACCCGGCCATGGCCCGCTACGCCCAGAGCTACCTCGACTCGTTGCAAAGCACCGAAAGCACGTCGATGCTGTTCGAAGTGCGCAAGGCCATCTACCTGCTGCTACCCATGGGCCGCGCCACCATCGAGCAGATCGCCCAGAGCCAGGGCATGAACGTGCGCACCCTGCAACGTCGTCTCAAGGACGATGGTTGTGCTTTCAACGACCTGATCAATGATGTGCGCCGGGATTTGGTGCTGCGTTATCTGGAGAATCCGAACTACTCGCTGGGAAGGATCGCCGACATGCTCGGGTATGCGATGGCGAGTTCGTTTACCCGCTGGTTCATCAGCCAGTTCGGCATGCCGCCGGCGGCGTGGCGAGCGCAGAAGCAGGGTTCGGCAAAAGCTCCGGCGGATGCTGTCCCACCCAAGATCTCCTGATATCGCGGCGCAAAAAAACCGGCGTGACCGTCGACCCATCACTCACGCCCGTACCCAATCAACTGTGGGAGCCGGCCTGCCGGCGATGACGGCCTCAAAGCCACCCCATCTCCCCCGGCCGCACCCGATCTACTGTAGGAGCCGGCTTGCCGGCGAAGGCGGCCTCACAGCCACCCCATCTCTCGCGGCCCTACCCGATCTACTGCAGGAGCCGGCTTGCCAGCGATGGCGGCCTGACAGCCAACCCATCACTCGCGGCCCTACCCGATCCACTGTAGGAGCCGGCTTGCCGGCGATGGCGGCCTGACAGCCAACCCATCACTCGCGGCCCTACCCGATCCACTGTAGGAGCCGGCTTGCCGGCGATGGCGGCCTCAAAGCCAACCCATCACTCTTGGCCCTACCCGATCTACTGTAGGAGCCGGCTTGCCGGCGAAGGCGGCCTGACAGCCGACCCATCACTCGCGGACCTACCCGATCCACTGTAGGAGCCCGGCTTGCCGGCGATGGCGGCCTCAAAGCTGACCCATCTCCCACGGCCGTACCCGATCTACTGTGGGAGCGAGCTTGCTCGCGAAAAACGTCTGGACAACGCATTCATTCAGACAGCGCGCGTCATCGTTGACGACCATCGCTGCGATGCGGCGACCCGACAAGCCAGCTCCTATGTATGGACTCGCCCCCACTGTCTACCCGCTTTTAAAAAACCGTCGCCCCGTTGCATCTATGTATAAGGCCTATTCGTGGAAGCCGTCTTCGGCTTCTGGCCAAAATTGGAAA
>NZ_JAXDEO010000010.1:0-131206 GCF_035064975.1 Pseudomonas sp. YuFO20 | reverse complement strand
AGCTGGCTTGCCAGCGAAGGCGGCCTGACAGCCGAGTAATCCCCTGCAGATGTACGCCGATCAAACTGTAGGAGCTGGCTTGCCAGCGAAGGCGGCCTGCCAGCCGACCTCTTATGTGTTGACCGAAAAAAATCTGGACAACACCGTCACTCAGACAGTGTGCGTCATCGTTGACGACCATCGCTGGCAAGCCAGCTCCTACAGTTTGATCGGGCACATCCGCGGTGGCGTTACGCAGAAATGGATATGTACGCAAAAGAGCTGAACTGCACGCTACCAGATCATTGTGCGTCATCGTTGACGACCATCGCTGGCAAGCCAGCTCCTACAGTTTGATCGGGTACATCCGCGGTGGTGTTACGCAGAAATGGATATGTACGCAAAAGAGCTGAACTGCACGCTACCAGATCAGTGTGCGTCATCGTTGACGACCATCGCTGGCAAGCCAGCTCCTACAGTTTGATCGGGGATAGCCGCGAAAACCAAGGAAATGGATAAGTACGCAAAAGAGCTGAACTGCACGCTGCCAGATCAGTCGCATACATAAGCAACCCGGATTCAGAGGAGTGAAAGTGAGCAGCGACTCTAATCGCCAGACCCTTGGCTCAATACCGTTGGACAACCCCCCGGTCATCCATCGACTGCGCGTGCTGACGGTCAACACCCACAAGGGATTTACCGCACTCAACCGGCGCTTCATCCTCCCGGAATTGCGCGATGCGGTACGCAGCACCTCAGCCGACCTGGTGTTCCTGCAGGAAGTCGTCGGTGAACATGAGCGCCATTCTTCGCGGTACAACAACTGGCCGCAAATGTCGCAGTACGAGTTCCTGGCCGACAGCATGTGGAGCGACTTCGCCTACGGACGCAATGCGGTCTACCCCGACGGTCACCACGGCAATGCGCTGCTGTCCAAATACCCGATCCGTGAATACCGCAACCTCGACGTTTCCATCACCGGCCCCGAGCGCCGTGGCCTGTTGCATTGCGTGCTGGACGTGCCGGGGCACGCCGAGGTCCATGCGATCTGCGTGCACCTGAGCCTGCTGGAGAGTCATCGCCAGTTGCAGCTGCAGTTGCTCTGCCAATTGCTCGAATCCTTGCCCGATGAGGCGCCCGTGATCATCGCCGGCGACTTCAACGATTGGCAGTTGCAGGGCAACGCCGCCCTCTCCCGTCGCGACTACCTGCACGAAGCCTTCGAACGCCACCATGGCCGTCCTGCAAAGACCTACCCGGCGCGTTTCCCGTTGCTGCGCCTGGACCGGATCTACCTGCGCAACGCCAGCAGCCATGAGCCGAAGATCCTCAGCCACAAGCCCTGGACGCACCTGTCAGATCACCTGCCATTGGCGGTCGAAGTACATCTGTGATGCGTCTGAACTGATCTCTACCTGTCATTTGTGACAGTAGATGCCCCAAAAAACACCTGCTACGGTGCTCCCGTCCGTTTCGAACGAATCGTGCGGACAGGCCCCGTAGCCGTCGTTGCCCGAAAGGTTTTGCCTTCCTGATGATGTCTCGCAACTCGCGCTGCCGATGCACTTGATGCCTTGCCCTGCTGGCAAGACACAGGGTGCCGATTTTTACGCGGAGACGAGCATGAAGCTTTGCAAAGAACTGCCCAACTACCGTTACAGCGCCTGTGCCATTTCCATCTGGCTCTGCATGGGCTGGTCACTGCCCGCTAACGCGGCTTGTAACCTCACCCCCTCCCCCGGCAATGACAACTTCGTCTGCGACAGCGGCAACAGCGGGCCGCTGACTGACCTTGCCGGTAACAACAGCCTGAGTTTTCCCGCCAATGGCAGCGGCTCGATCACAGGCAATGTGACCTTCGGCGCCGGCAACGACACCCTGGGCATGAATTCCGGCGTCATCACCGGGATCGTCAATCAGGGCGACGGTAGCGACACGTTCAACATCAGTGCCGGCCAGGTCACCGGGGCGGTGAACCAGGGTAATGGCGTCGATACCTTTGTCATGAGCGGCGGGACCCTCCAGTCGCTGGCCCAGGGCGACAGTCGCGACTTTTTCGAGATGAGCGCAGGCACCATCACGGGCGCCTTCGAAGACGGCGACACCGCCAGGATGACCGGCGGCAGCATCGGCCGGGTCGACATGAAGCTCGATAACAATCTGTTCGACATGTCTGGCGGGCAGATCCTCGGCAATCTGGTCACCGGGTTCGGGACTGACACCATCATCGTTTCCGGTGGACGGATTGGCGGAAACATCAGTGTCAGCGGTGGCAACGACAGCATTACGGTGACCGGCGGCGAAATCGTCGGCGAGATCCGTACCAGCGTGGGCGATGACACATTGACCTGGGAAGGCGGCGGGATCATCCGCTCGGCGATCCTGATGGGAGATGGCAATGACCAGGCAACCCTGCGCAATCTCAATGACACCATCCTGGCCCAGACGCCGACCATAGATGGAGGCAACGGCAGCGACCTGCTGACCTTCGATAACACCACGTCCAGCGGCGCTGCGCGTTACACCAACTGGGAAACCGTCAACCTGGACAAAGGCTCGCGGTTCGACTTCGACGGCAACTTCGTCCTGGGTGACAGCGACACTGGCAGCGGCGTGTTCAACATCGACAGTAGCAGTGTCGTGACTTCGACCCAGGGCAGCCTCACCCCGTTTACCGCAGGTCAGCGTGCGACGCTGAACAACGCCGGGGTCATCGACCTGAGCAGCGGCAATAGCCGCACCAGCGACACCCTGACGGTACAGGGCAACTATGCGGGCAACGGCGGCCAGTTGTGGGTACAAAGCGTCCTGGGCGATGACAGTTCCCCCAGTGACAAACTGGTGGTCAAAGACGGCACCTTGACCGGCACCACCTCGATTACCGTCAACAACCTGGGTGGCACGGGTGCGGCAACCCTGCAAAACGGCATTCAGGTTGTCCAGGCCCAGGGAACGGCCATCAGCGACAGTGGCGCCTTTACGCTAAAAACCCCGTTATCGGCCGGCGCTTTCGATTACCAACTGTTCAAGGGTGGCGTCACCGCTGGCAGCGAAAACAGTTGGTTCCTGCGCTCATCCGTAGTGGCCGCGCCAGTGGTCGAGGTGCCGAATCCGAACCCCGCCTTGCCACCGATTCTGGTTCCACCGCTTGTGGTGCCCAACCCGGATCCTGCCTTGCCACCGATCCTGGTAGCACCGGTCGCAGTGCCCAACCCGGATCCCACCTTGCCACCGATTCTGGTTGCACCGGTCTCGGTGCCTAACCCCAATCCTGCCTTGCCACCGATTCCGGTACCCCCGGACGCGGCGCCGCTCGCGACGCCGGTAGCGGCCGTCGGCTCGCCGCCATTGCCGGTCCCTGAACCCGGTGCAGCGCCCATTCCCCTGTACCGTCAGGAAGTCCCGGTCTGGTCCGTATTGCCACCGGCGGCTGCGCAGCTGGCCCTGACGGCGCTCGGCACCTTCCATGATCGACAGGGTGACCAACGACTGCTCAACGAAACCGGTGCCTTTGGTGCGGGCTGGGGTCGGGCCTACGGGAAAAACTTCGACCAGACCTGGGCCGGTACCGTCACGCCACGGCTCGACGGCTCGCTGAACGGGTTCCAGGTGGGCAACGATCTGTACGCTTCGCAAACGTCCAACGGGCAAACCCAGCGCACTGGTTTTTTCGTCGGTCACAGTCGCTTGCAGGGTGATGTCGACGGTTTCAACCAGGGTTTCCATGACCAGCGCGCCGGCAAGGTCGAGCTGCAAGGCGACAGCCTCGGGCTCTACTGGACCCTGATCGACCCCAAGGGCTGGTATGTCGATACCGTGGCCATGTACACCTGGCTCAACGGCGACAGCCACTCCGAGCGTGGCCTGAAAATCGACAACGACGGCCACGCCACGACCCTCTCGGTCGAGGCCGGCTACCCCTTTGCAGTGGCAGACAATTGGGTGCTCGAACCTCAGGCACAGGTCATCCATCAGCAGGTTAAGCTGAAGAGTCAGGACGACGGTATTTCCAGGGTGTCGTTCGATTCCGACCCGGCCTGGACCGGCCGCCTCGGCGCCCGGCTCAAGGGGAGCTACGAAGTTGCCGGCCTGCCGCTGGAACCTTACCTGCGGGTCAACCTGTGGCACACAATGTCGGGAACGGACACCGTGACATTCGGCGACAGCACCGAGATCAAGACCGAACAACGCACCTCATCGGCCGATCTGGGCATCGGTGCCATCCTCACTCTTGCGCCCGCTGTGAGCCTGTATGCCAATGCCGATTACAGCAGCAATATCGACAGCAACCCCTTGCGTGGAATGAGCGGTAACGTGGGAGTCAGGGTGAGTTGGTAAGCCTCGAAAACGGCTCTAGCTCGCGAGTTTTTTGACGTTTCAACCAATAAACAAGAACTTAGGGAGGCGTCGTAAATCAGTCACTTATATGATCTGAAATACCCCTACCATTTATCGGCCATTTTCTTGACGCAATGGCAGGGGTCTTCTTGACTTCACGGTACTACCCCGGAATCACCATCAGGACCAACCGCCGCCACCCGTGAAAACGGGCAGGCGTCGGCTTGCCCTAATTCCTTCGGTCGCCCCTCACTCGGGGTAGGAGAGACGCCAGAGCGAGATACCGCATGCGATTGCAAGGTAGACCTCCATGAAGACTTCATTCACCTCACAAGAGATCCGCGTCAGTATTTGCACCGTTTCCAGTACCCTGCTGTTGTGTTCGTCGATGGAAGTGCAAGCCTCCCCCGCCGAGGAAGAAACGACCCCCTGGTATCGCCAGGATATCCCCGTGCTCACCTTGCCCGCACTCGCCAGCTCCTATCCCGGCCGTTTCAGCCCGATTGCCGATACCCGAAGTTCCAGCCTGACCGTCGAAGACGCCGCGCCCGGTGCCTGGGATCAACTCTATGGCCAGGCCTCGCGCCAGGCACAAACCGATGCCCTGGCCCAGGGTTTTTCCATCCCCGGCTCCGGCGAACATAAAAGCCCGGCCCTTGTGACCCTGCGAAGCAATAGCGGTCATACACAACGGGTCGGCCTGATCGGCGGGACTGCAGAGTTCCACGGCACCGGCAACGGCTTGATGACCAATCGCGCGCAATCGGACCCGCGCAACGACACCCTCAACCTGCAGGGGCAGAGCCTCGGCGCCTACTACAGCCTGACCGGCCCACAGGGCTGGCACGTCGATCTGTCGGCCAGCGGTGGTCGGGTCAACGGTTACAGTCGCAATGAACAAGGCGCCCGACAAATTACCGAAGGCAGCGCGGTGACGCTCTCGGTCGAAGGCGGGTTCCCGATCGGCATCAGTGAGAACTGGGTGGTCGAACCCCAGGCGCAATTGATCAATCAGCGCATCACCCTGGATACGCCCTATGCCGGTTCCGGCAACGCCTCCTCCAGCGACCTCTCCTCGTGGAGCGGCCGGGTCGGTGCCAAGTTGAAAGGTAGCTACGACATCAACGGCCTGCCCATTGAACCCTATGTGCGCACCAACTTGTGGCACACGGTGTACACCGGCAATACCGTTTCCCTCGACCAGGTCGACAAGATCAGCAGCAGCCGCAACTCCTCGACGGTCGAACTGGGCTTGGGTCTGGTCGCCAGAATGACACCCACCGTGAGCCTGTACGTCAGCGCCGACTACAGCAGTGATGTGGATGACAATGATTTGAACGGGCTGATTGGCAGCCTCGGGGTAAGGATGCGTTGGTGAGGGAAACTGCCGGTACTCAGCAGTTCCCAACGCAGGCGCTTCGCGGGCACGTCGTATCGCCCGCGAAGACGGCGCCTGATCAGCCTTGCGGGCGCAACATCAACACCGCCAACGGCGGCAGATTCAACGCCAGTGACAATGCCTGCCCATGGCTCGGTGTTGCCTCGGCCGTTGCCCCGCCACTGTTGCCATAGTTGGACCCGGCATAGATCGACGAATCGCTGTTGAACACCTCGCTCCACTGCCCGGCAAACGGCACGCCGACGCGATAGGCCTCGCGCGGCACCGGCGTGAAGTTGGCCACCACCAGGATCGGCTGGCCGTCCTTGCTCCAGCGCATCCAGGCGTAGACGCTGTTGATCGCATCGTCGCCGATCAGCCACTGGAAGCCCTGCGGTACGTCGTCCTGCTCGTGCAGCGCCGGCTCTTCGCGATACAGCCGGTTGAGGTCGCTCACCAGCTTCTGCACGCCTTTGTGCTCGGAGTACTGCAACAGATACCAATCAAGCTGCTGGTCGTGGTTCCACTCGCGCCATTGGCCGAACTCGCAGCCCATGAACAGCAGTTTCTTGCCCGGATGGGTCCACATGAAGCTCAGGTAGGCCCGCAGGTTGGCGAATTTCTGCCAGCGGTCGCCGGGCATCTTGTCGATCAGCGAGTGTTTGCCGTGCACCACTTCATCGTGGGAGATCGGCAGGATGAAACGCTCCGACCAGGCGTACACCAGGCCAAAGCTCAGTTCGTTGTGGTGATGGGCGCGGTACACCGGATCTTGCTGGATGTAATGCAGCGAATCGTGCATCCAGCCCATGTTCCACTTGTAGGCAAAACCCAGGCCGCCCTGTTGCGTGCCCTGGCTGACACCCGGCCAGGCCGTGGACTCTTCGGCGATCACCAGCGCCCCGGGGGCTTCAAGCGCCACGACGTCGTTGAGATGACGCAGGAAGTCGATGGCCTCAAGGTTCTCCCGGCCGCCATGGCGATTAGGCACCCACTCGCCGGCCTTGCGCGAGTAGTCGCGGTACAGCATCGACGCCACCGCATCGACCCGCAGGCCATCGACGTGGAAATGCTTGAGCCAGTGCAACGCCGACGCCAGCATGTAGCCGTGCACTTCGGTGCGGCCGAGGTTGTAGATCAGGGTGTCCCAGTCCTGGTGAAAACCTTCCTGGGGGTTGCCGTATTCGTACAGCGCGGTGCCGTCGAACTGGGCCAGGCCATGGGTGTCGGTGGGGAAATGCGCCGGCACCCAGTCGAGGATCACGCCGATGCCCGCCAGGTGGCAGGCATTGACGAAGGCGGCGAATTCGTCGCCGGTGCCGTAGCGGGCGCTGGTGGCGAATTGCGAAAGCAATTGATAGCCCCAGGAACCGCCGAACGGGTGTTCCATGATCGGCATCAGCTCGATGTGGGTGAAGCCCAGTTCTTTCACGTACGGAATCAGGCGCTCGCCCAGCTCCGGCCAGGTGTACTGGCGGGCGACTTCGCCCAGGTCATCCAGCTCGCATTGCCAGGAACCGGCGTGCAGTTCGTAGATCGACAACGGCGCCGTCGGTCGTTGACGCTCGCCGCGGGACGCCATCCAGTCCTGATCCTGCCAGTCGATCTTCAAAGGCGGGGCGACTTTCGAGGCGGTGTCCGGTGGCAGGCTGGTGGCCAGCGCCATGGGATCGGCCTTGAGGGGCAGGATCCCGTCCTTGCCGAGGATTTCGTATTTGTAGGCCTCCCCTGCTTGCAGGCGTGGAATGAACAGCTCCCAGACACCGGTGGGGTGGCGCAGGCGCATCGGATGACGACGACCGTCCCAGCCGTTGAAGTCCCCCACCACCGACACCCTCCTGGCGTTCGGTGCCCACACGGCGAAGCGCACGCCATCGACGCCATCCACGGTCTTCAACTGGGCGCCCAGGGCGCTGCTCAGATCGCGGTGGTTACCTTCGGCGAACAAATACAAATCCATCTCGCCCAGCAGCGGGCCAAAACTGTAGGGGTCTTCGGCAATCTGCTCGCCACCGGCCCAGCGGGTTCGCAACAGATACGGCTGTGCCCGTTGGAAATGACCGGCGAACAGCCCGGGGGTCTGTGTCGCTTCAAGGTTGCCCAGTTCTTCCCCGGACTCCTTGTCCACCACCTGCACGCTCAAGGCGCCCGGCAGATAGGCCCGGATGAATTGTCCGCCGGCGCCATCGCCGTGGGGACCGAGAATGGCAAAGGGATCGCGATGCTCGGCGCGCACCAGCGCATCGATATCCCGCGCTTTGGGTAGCAGCGCTTCACTGTGATGATGACCCGTTTCCTTGTTCGAGAAACTCATGACTACTCTCCACCAAGATCGGAAAAGGGTTTAAGCCCACTCAATAATCCATATAAACCGTGCAACGGCACGGGCAGCCAACCGGGGCGATTTTCCGCCTCGTAGGCCACTTCATAAGCCGCCTTCTCCAGACCGAACAATGCCAAAGCGGCATCTTCGCCTTCAGGATCTTGCCACGCATGGCCAAGCGTAGCTGCCGCCAGCCGATAAGCGTGGATAAATGCCTGTTTTGCCTCACTCAAATAACGATCGCCGACTCGCTGGCGAGCTGCCTGGGCCTGATCGGTGTTATCAACGTTGTGCACATTGATGGTCATGGCCGCCGCGTAGTCGAAGGAACGCAACACGCCGCTGACATCCTTGTACGGGCTGTGCTTGCCTCGACGCTCCGGCAGCGGACGTGCCGGTTCGCCTTCGAAGTCGATCAGGTACGCATCGCCCTTGATCACCAGCACCTGGCCCAGGTGCAAGTCGCCATGCACACGGATCCGCAGGCCACCCGCCGTCTTTTTCGCCAGCTCCTGGACATGGCCGAGTATGGCCTTTTTATGGTCCAGTAAACGGCTGACCAGGGTTTTGTCCGCCGGGTTCAGTTCATTTTGATGCTGCTTGAGCAACTTCAACGCATGCTCGATTTGTGCCACCACATCCTTGCCCGTCGCCAGCGCATCCTTTTGCGTGGTGATGTACGGATCAAAGTCGGGGTTGTCGCTCGACGCCGCCAGCACCTGATGCATTTCACCCAGGCGCTGGCCGAGCATGGCAGCGAAATCCTTCAATTCGCCAAGGGCGTTGTAGTGCTGCTCCTGCTCGGACATGGCATCGGCGAGCTCGTCGCGCAACGCCCGCTCCAGGTTGTTCTGGGTCCATTCCCAGGCATCACCCTGGTTGCTCAGGTAGCCCTGGGCGATCATCAGCAGGTTGTCTTCGCCCGCTGCATCCCGACGCACCACCGAGCCCAGCAGAGGCGAGATATTGGCGAAGCCGGCAGCGGTCAGGTACGCGCTCATTTCCAGTTCCGGGTGCACGCCGGATGCGACCTTGCGAATCAGCTTCAACACCAGGCTATTGCCGACCACCACCGAACTGTTGGATTGCTCGGCGGACAGGTAACGCACATCCGACTCCGCCGTCAGGCCCAGTTTGGCAAGCTGCGCAGTGGGTTCGAAACGGATCTCGCCGCCGTCCGACGGTAGCACCCTGTTGTCGTGCATGCCTTGCAGCACCGTGCGGATAAAGTTTTCCAGGCTGAAGGCATCCGTGATCAGACCGACCTGCGGGCCTCGGCGCACGCGCGACAGAGCCAGTTGCTGGGGTAATGCGGCGCCCATCTGGTCTTCGGTAATGAAGCCGAACGGCAGTTGATAGCGGCTGGTCACGCCTGCGCTGGTGACTTCGATTTCACTCAACAACACCGGGTGCTGCGCATCGCCGAAACGCACGCCGTAGGCCAGGTTGACCTGTTCGATGGCCGCGTCCTTGCCGGCGAACCAGCGGCGGTTCTGCAGCCAGTTCGGCAGGATGGCCTGCTCCAGGGTGGCGCGCGATGGTGCTTCGAGCAGCTCTTCCATGCGTTTTTTCAGCACCAGCGTGGTGAAGTCCGGCAGGCTTTGTGCCGGTTCCACGTGCCAGCTCGGCATCTGGTTCTCCGCAGCCAGGCCGAACCAGTAGAAACCGTAAGGCGCCAGGGTCAGGAGGAAACTCAACTGGCCAATGGGTGGGAACGCGTTACCGCCGAGCATCTCCACCGGCACCATGCCAACGTACGCCGACAGGTCCAGCTCCACGGCTTGGGCGCTGCGCGAAACGTTGGCCACGCACAGGATGACTTCGTGCTTGCCGTCCGGCCCGGTGTATTCACGGGTGTAGGCCAGCACCCGGCGATTGCTCGGCGAAAGCATCTTCAAGGTGCCGCGCCCGAACGCCTTGGACTGCTTGCGCACCGTCAGCATGCGCCGGGTCCAGTTCAGCAGCGAATGCGGATCACCGGCCTGGGTTTCGACATTGACCGACAGGTAGCCGTACTGCGGGTCCATGATCGGCGGCAGTACCAGGCTGGCCGGATCGGCACGGGAGAACCCGCCGTTGCGGTCGATCGACCACTGCATTGGTGTGCGCACGCCGTCGCGATCGCCGAGGTAGATGTTGTCGCCCATGCCGATCTCGTCACCGTAGTACAAGGTCGGCGTGCCGGGCATCGACAGCAACAGGCTGTTGAGCAGCTCCACGCGCCGGCGATCACGCTCCATCAGCGGCGCCAGGCGCCGGCGAATCCCCAGGTTGATCCGCGCGCGACGGTCGGCCGCGTAGTAATTCCACAGATAGTCCCGTTCCCTGTCGGTGACCATCTCCAAAGTCAGCTCATCATGGTTGCGCAGGAAAATCGCCCATTGGCAATTGGCCGGGATCTCCGGGGTCTGGCGCAAGATATCGGTGATCGGAAAACGGTCTTCCTGGGCCAGCGCCATGTACATGCGCGGCATCAGCGGGAAGTGGAACGCCATGTGGCATTCGTCGCCGTTCAGCCCGGACTTATCGGTGTCGCCGAAATACAGCTGAGTGTCTTCCGGCCATTGGTTAGCCTCGGCCAGCAACATGCGGTCCGGATAATTCGCGTCGATTTCAGCGCGGATCTGCTTCAGCACGTCGTGGGTTTCGGGCAGGTTCTCGTTGTTGGTGCCGTCGCGCTCGATCAGGTACGGGATCGCGTCGAGGCGCAGACCGTCGATGCCCATGTCGAGCCAGTAGCGCATCACCGACAGCACGGCTTTCATGACCTGCGGGTTGTCGAAATTGAGGTCCGGCTGGTGCGAGTAGAAGCGGTGCCAGAAGTATTGGCCGGCCACCGGGTCCCAGGTCCAGTTGGATTTTTCGGTGTCGAGAAAAATGATGCGGGTGCCGTCGTATTTTTGGTCGTCATCGGACCAGACGTAGAAGTCCCGGGCTGCCGAGCCCTTTTTCGCCTTGCGGGCGCGCTGGAACCACGCATGCTGATCCGAAGTGTGGTTGATGACCAGTTCGGTGATCACCCGCAAACCACGCTTGTGCGCCTCGGCAATGAAGCGCTTGGCGTCGGCCATGGTGCCGTAGTCGCTGTGGACGCCCCGGTATTCGGCGATGTCATAACCGTCGTCGCGGCGTGGCGAGGGGTAGAACGGCAACAGCCAGATGGTATTGACGCCGAGGTCGGCAATGTAGTCGAGTTTGGCGATCAGACCGGGAAAATCGCCGATCCCGTCGTTATTGGAGTCGAAATAGGATTTGACGTGAACTTGATAGATGACCGCGTCCTTGTACCAGAGCGGATCCTTGATGAAAGTGGCTGCCTTGGGTTTCTTCGCCATTTGAAACTCCTGTTGAATTCGAATTAACCACTACCCCTGTAGGAGCCGGCTTGCTGGCGATAGCGGTGCGGCAGGCACCATCCAGTTGTCAGATGCACCGCCATCGCCAGCAAACCGGCTCCTACAGGTGTCGGTGGTGTATCTAAGAGGTAGTAATCCGCCAGATCCCGAACGGCTGATACGCCGGGTCCAGGCGCATGAACTGGTACTTGCCGTGCCAGGTCCAGCGATGGCCGCTCATCAAGTCCTCACCCTGGGTGCTGGCGTCATCGGGCAAACCCATTTCCCACAGCGGCAACTCGAAATTCGCCTCTTGCGGGTTATGAGGGTCGAGGTTGACCGCCACCAGAATGAAATTACTGCCATCGGCACTGCGCTTGCCGAAGTACAAAATGTTGTCATTCCAGGCGTTATAGACCTTCAGGCCCAGATGAGTTTGCAGTGCCGGGTTTTGCCGGCGAATGCGGTTGAGCTGGGCGATCTCGGCGATGATGTTGCCGGGGGCATTGAAGTCCCTGGGACGGATCTCGTACTTCTCGGAGTCGAGGTATTCCTCCTTGCCCGGTACCGGCGCCGACTCGCACAGCTCGAACCCCGAATACATGCCCCACAGCCCCGAACCCATGGTCGCCAGCGCTGCGCGTATCAGAAAACCGGGTCGCCCGGATTCGTGCAGGAACGCCGGGTTGATGTCCGGGGTATTGACGAAGAAATTCGGCCGGTAGCATTCGCGCCACGGTGATTCATTGAGTTCGGTGAAATAAGTCGCCAGCTCGGCCTTGGTGTTGCGCCAGGTGAAGTAGGTATAGCTCTGGGAGTAACCGACCTTGCCCAGCCGCGCCATCATCGCCGGGGTGGTAAAGGCTTCTGCGAGGAAAATCACCTCCGGGTACAACGCGCGAACGTCGGCAATCAGCCATTGCCAGAACGGCAGCGGCTTGGTGTGCGGGTTGTCGACGCGAAAGATCTTCACGCCCTCCTGCACCCAACCTACGACAATGTCGCGCAGCTCGACCCACAGGCTGGGGATCGCCTCGACGGCATAGAAGTCGACGTTGACGATGTCCTGGTATTTTTTCGGCGGGTTCTCGGCGTATTTGATCGTGCCGTCGGGCCGCCAGTTGAACCAGCCCGGGTGCTGCTTGAGCCATGGATGGTCCTGGGAGCACTGGATGGCAAAATCGAGGGCGATCTCCAGGCCGTAGTCCGCAGCCGCCGCCACCAGTCGCCGGAAGTCTTCGCGGGTGCCCAGCTGCGAATGAATCGCCTCGTGCCCGCCCTCCTCACTGCCAATGGCATAGGGGCTGCCTGGATCGTCCGGCCCGGCCGTCAATGAGTTGTTTGGCCCCTTGCGATAACTGCGGCCGATCGGGTGGATCGGCGGGAAATACAGCACGTCAAAGCCCATGTCCTGGATCATCGGCAGCCGTGCATGCACATCGTTGAAGGTGCCGTGGCGCTTGGGATCGTCGGTGATCGAGCGCGGGAACAGTTCGTACCAGCTGGCGAATTGCGCAAGCTGGCGCTCGACATCCACCGGGTACTCCGGACTGAGGCTCAGGTAGGCACGATGATCGGCCTGTGCCATCAACTCCGCGCTGCGCTGGTGCAGGAACAACGCCACCTGCTCGGTTTCGAGCAGGCCCGACAGTTCATGGTGCAAGGCTGCCAAATCTTCGCTGAGCTGCCCTTCGGCGCGTTCGGCCGCTTGCTGAACGTGCAGTCGGCCTTCCTGCAGCTCAAGACTGACCGGCACGGCGGCGGCATGCTTTTTTTCCAGTTCGTAGCGAAAGCTGGCGAACTGGTCGATCCAGGCTTCGATGCAGAACACATAACGGCCCTGGCTCTCGACCCGAAATTGGCCTTGCCAGCCGTTGTTGCCCAGTTCGGCCATGACCTCGCTATGCCAGACCTCATCGCCCTCGGCCCGCCAGCGCACCCGCACGGCCAGCTTGTCGTGACCGTCGGCGAACACCTTGCTGGTCACCACCACGTCCTGGCCGACCACGGCCTTGACGGCAAACTGCCCGCCTTCGAGGGTCGGCAGGGTATTTTCAATCACGATTCGCGGCAGTAACAGTGCCTGTGAAAGCGGCATGTGCGGGTTGTAGCTCAGTTCATTCGGTTTTTCAGCAGTCATCGAGCATCACTCCTTTACGCCCCATGGACGCTCTTGTGTCTGGTGTCTGATGTCTGGTTTTCATCCCGCCGGGCACTTCACCCTGGAATGAACTCACTTAGGTTCCGAGCGCCGGCCGCCGGTAAAAGTTCAGCAGGATCTGCCGGGAATCAAATCCTCCACGCAGTGGTCAACCAACTTAAGCACGACTCACGCCATGTGCCACTGGAGAGAGAACAATGAACAATCCATTCCCGGCCGAAACCCCCGATCCGAACATCGATAACCCGGTGATTCCACCCAGCGATCCGCAGCCTGTACCCGAACAGGATCCGCCTGGCAGCAACCCGCCACCCAGGGAAGAGCCACCGACGACCATGCCACCGGTGATTGTTAACCCTGAATGAAGACAGTTGATCGTTCCCTGGCGCGCTGGGGGAATGATTGCGGGAAGAAACCGAAGGACGTTTCCTACGGGTGCGTAGTACCGGTCCTGAAATGGTTTTTTTGTGCAGGTATGGCGGCTCATTTGCGCTTATCGAGCGACATACTGACGACGCCACCCACCTTGAGTACGGCCAGCCATGAGCATGATCTTTTTTACCGTCGGCACATTCACAGAACGAGCAAGCGCAGAGGAAAACGCGCTTATCCGTGAACCCTTGGTCGACGGCTGGTCTCACTTTGAAAATCTTCAATTACGAATTTCTCTGGTTCCATACCGAGCGGAGTCTGCTAGAGGACGGTAGAAGCTCGATACTCAAAGAGCTCGACAATCATCTTCTCGTTGGTGAGTTCGACTATAGCCAGCATGAGCTCCCCGAAAACGATCCCTGTTCCTGTACCTGTAGGAGCGAGCTTGCTCGCGATGGTCGTCAACGATAACGCGCAGTGCCTGGATGAACGCGGTGGCTGAACGTTTTTCGCGAGCAAGCTCGCTCCTACATTGGGTCTTTGTCTTTATCGATCAGCTTCACGATCCTCGGCATCACGCCAAGAATCAGCAGCGCCAACAACGTACTGAGCACCGCCGTCGCCTCCCGTCCCAACCCGGCGGATACTCCAATGGCGGCGGTCATCCACAGTCCGGCGGCGGTGGTCAGGCCTTTGACGTGGCCTTCGTCGCCTTCCTGGTTTTTCAGGATGGTGCCGGCGCCGAGGAAGCCGATCCCGGCGATCACGCCTTGCACCACCCGGCTCATGGCGTCGGCCTGGGAGCCGGACATCTGCGGTACCAGCACGAACAACGCCGCACCCAGCGCCACCAGCATGTGCGTACGCACCCCGGCGGCCTTGCCCTTGTGCTCGCGCTCGAACCCGAGGATGCCGCCCAGCACCGCGGCCATCAGCAGGCGCACGGTGATGCGGGTCAGTTGCGAGGCATCGCCGATGTCGGCGAACTCCGCTTGCAGGGTCACCCAGACTTCATGCCACCAGGCGTTCATTGGCGCATTCCCTTTTGAAAAAGTGATGGAGGATGGACCACATCAACCATTAATCAGTTGCACAGAACGATGCTCGCCGCCGATAGCCTAATGCTGCATCAGTCGTAAAAAACAAGGATCACGTCATGACCGTACGCATCGAGAACGAGACCTGCTTCTTTATCACCGAAAACGGCGAGGAAATTCGCCTGTGCCCCGATGTGACCATCATCACCGATAGCGCCAAAGCAATGTCGGCGGTCGACCTCGAAGGCCAGCGCATCTACATCACCGAAGCAGAAGCCGACGCTTTGACCGTAGCAGGTGCGGTGGACGGTCGCCGGCATTTGAAGGCTACCGACAGTGATTCGGTGATTTGACTGACCTGGATCAACAAGGCCTGCAAGCGTGGGATATAGCCGCCCACGCCCCGCCGCGACAGGTGCTTCAACTTGTCGCAGGCCGGCTGCCGCGAGCATCTGATCCGGTTTTTAATGCAATACCTGAGTCTGTTATGTAAACAGATCGCCGCTCATAGTGCTCCTGCCTGATGGAGGCTGATGAGCGAAAGACCATGAGCGATAGAATCCCCGTCCGAACCGTAGAAAGCGCCCTCTTAGTACAGACTTTCGAGCCTTCGCGTCCAAAGATGAAGGCCAAGTCCAGCGACAACCTGATCCACACCCGCAGCTTCACCGGTCTGTTCCGAACCCTGCGCATCAGCGGCGCGGGTGTTCTGTTCCTGCTGTTCTTCGGCACCGTTTGGCTGAACTGGGGCGGTCGCCAGGCGGTGCTCTGGGACCTCTCCGAAAGCAAATTCCACATCTTTGGCGCGACCTTCTGGCCGCAGGATTTCGTCCTGCTCTCGGCACTGCTGATCATTGCCGCGTTCGGCCTGTTCGCGATCACCGTGTTCGCCGGCCGGGTCTGGTGCGGCTACACCTGCCCGCAAAGCTCCTGGACCTGGATCTTCATGTGGTGCGAGAAAATCACCGAAGGCGAACGCAACCAGCGCATCAAGCTGCAAGCGGCGCCCTGGGGGCTGAACAAATTCCTGCGCCGCTCGGCCAAGCACAGCTTGTGGCTGGCGATCAGCCTGCTCACCGGCTTGACCTTCGTCGGCTATTTCACGCCGATCCGTCCGCTGGCCGAAGAACTGCTGACCCTGCAGATGGGCGGCGTCAGCCTGTTCTGGGTGCTGTTCTTTACCGGCGCCACCTACATCAATGCCGGCTGGCTGCGTGAAGCGGTGTGCATGCACATGTGTCCGTACGCGCGATTCCAGAGCGTGATGTTCGACAAGGACACCCTGACCATTTCCTACGACGTGGCCCGTGGCGAAAACCGTGGCCCGCGCAAGCGCGAGGTCAAGCCGGCCGAGGTCGGCCTGGGTGACTGCATCGATTGCCAGCTGTGCGTGCAGGTGTGCCCGACCGGCATCGACATTCGCGACGGTTTGCAGATGGAATGCATCGGTTGCGCGGCGTGCATCGACGCCTGCGATTCGATCATGGACAGGATGGGCTACGAGCGCGGGCTGATCAGCTATACCTCGGAGCATCAGTTGCAGGGCGGCAAGACTCACCTGTTGCGGCCACGGTTGATCGGTTACACCGCCGTGCTGCTGGTGATGATCGTTGCACTGGTCATCGCGCTGATGGAGCGGCCGATGGTGTCGCTGGACGTGAGCAAGGACCGCGGCCTGTTTCGCGAGAACAGTCAGGGGCAGATCGAGAACATCTACAGCCTCAAGGTCATCAACAAGACCCAGCAACGCCAGGACTACCACCTGGCCCTGGTCGACGGCGAGGGCTTCCAGTTGCAGGGCAGGACCGAGCTTAGCCTGGCACCGGGCGAGATTGTCGATGTGCCGGTGTCGGTGGCGATGACCACGGAACGGCCAGGCAGCAGCTCGCAGAGCATCAGCTTCAAGGTCGTCGACAGCGATGAGCCAAGCGTCTACAGCGTGGCCAAGAGCCGGTTTGTTGCGCCGATGAACCGTTAAGGCTTTAGACTGCGGTGCGCCATTCGCGAGCAAGTCGAATCGTCGCACCGCCGCTCCCACATGAACGATGCAATACCTGTAGGAGCTGGCTTGCCAGCGAAAAAGTCACCTCGGTTTCTTGAATGACACCAATCCAGGCTAACGATGAAACGCTACGAAAAATTCGCCGATGACATTGCTGAACTGATCCGCACCGGCGTCCTCGGGCCCGGTCAGCGCGTGCCGTCGGTGCGCTACGCCAGCCAGACCTACGGGGTCAGCCCCTCGACCGTGTTCCAGGCCTATTACCTGCTCGAACGGCGCGGCCTGATCCGCGCCCGCCCGCGCTCCGGCTACTTCGTCAACGCCCATGCGCCACGGCCGTTTTCCGAGCCGGAGATCAGCAGCCAGGTCAATGAATCCACCGAAGTCGACGTCAGCGAACTGGTGTTCTCGGTCCTCGACTCGATCAAGGACCCGAATACCGTCGCCTTCGGCTCGGCGTTCCCCAGCCCGACCCTGTTTCCACTGCAGCGGCTGTCGCGCTCGCTGGCCAGCGCCAGCCGCGACATGGACCCGCGCATGGTGGTCACCGACATGTCGCCGGGCAACCCGCAACTGCGCCGGCAGATTGCCCTGCGCTACATGGTCGGCGGCCTGATGCTGCCCATGGAAGAGTTGCTGATTACCAACGGCGCCCTGGAAGCGCTGAACCTGTGCCTGCAAGCCGTGACGCAACCCGGCGACCTGGTGGCCATCGAAGCCCCGGCGTTCTACGCCTGCCTGCAAGTGCTGGAGCGTTTGAAACTCAAGGCCGTGGAAATCCCCGTGCACCCGCGCGACGGCATCGACCTCGGCGTGCTGGCGCAAACCCTGGAACGCCATCCGATCAAGGCCTGCTGGTGCATGACCAGCTTCCAGAACCCGATGGGCGCGACCATGCCCGAAGCGAAAAAACGCGAACTGGTGGAATTGCTGCGCGTTCATCAAGTGCCGTTGATCGAGGACGATGTCTACGCCGAACTCTATTACGGCCAACAGGCGCCCAAACCGGCCAAGGCTTTCGATACCGAAGGCCTGGTGATGCATTGCGGCTCTTTTGCCAAGAGCCTGGCCCCGGGTTACCGCATCGGCTGGGTCGCCGCCGGACGTTATGCGCAGAAGATCGAACGGCTGAAACTCATGACCTCGCTCTGTGCCTCGATGCCGGCCCAGGCCGCGATTGCCGATTACCTGCAACACGGCGGTTATGACCGCCATTTGCGCAGATTGCGTTACGCCCTGGAGGAGCAGCAAAGCGCCATGCTGTCAGCCATTGCCCGCTATTTCCCGGCGCAGACCCGTGTCAGCCAGCCGGCTGGAGGATACTTCCTCTGGTTGGAACTGCCCGAGCAGATGGATTCGTTGAAGTTGTTCCAGATGGCGTTGGCGCAAGGGATCAGCATTGCACCGGGGCCGATTTTTTCGCCGACCCAGCGCTTCAGGAATTGTATTCGGTTGAACTATGGCAGCCCTTGGGATGAGGCTGCGGAGAAGGCGATGGAGACGTTGGGGCGGATAGTCAGATCATTTTAAAAGCAAAGATCGCAGCCTGCGGCAGCTCCTACGGGCAGGCTGCGATCTTTTGATCTTGATCTTTACCGGCCACCACCCAAATCGACAAAGGTCCCCGTCGCATAGGACGCCTTGTCCGACAGCAACCACACAATCGCCTCCGCCACTTCATCCGGGCGCCCGCCACGGGCCATGGGAATCGCCGACTCCAGCTTGCTGACCCGATCCGGATCGCCGCTCAGCGCATGGAAATCGGTGTAGATGTAGCCCGGTCGCACCGCGTTGACCCGAATTCCCTCACCCGCCACTTCCTTGGACAAACCGATGGTGAAGGTGTCGAGCGCCCCCTTGGAGGCTGCGTAGTCGACGTACTCGTTGGGTGCGCCCAGACGCGAGGCCACCGAGGATACGTTGACGATGCTGCCGCCCTGCCCGCCGTGCTTGGGCGACATGCGCAGGATGGCGTGCTTGGCGCAGAGTACGGGCGCCAGCACATTGGTCTTGAGGATCTTGAGGATGCGGAATTCGGACATCTCGTCGACCCGGGATTTTTGCCCGACGGTGCCGGCGTTGTTCACCAGCGCCGTGACCCGGCCCAGCTCGCTGTCCACCCGGTTGAACAAGGCGATGACTTCGTCTTCGATGCTGACGTCGGCGCGCACCGCGATGGCTTGGGCGCCCAAAGCGCGGACCTGGTCCAGCACCGTTTGCGCGGCCTGCTCATCGGCCTGGTAGTTGATGCAGATCCGATAGCCTTGTTTGGCAGCCAACAGCGCCGTAGCGGCACCGATGCCGCGACTCCCGCCGGTGATGACGATGACTTTTTCCATGCAAACTTTCCCCCTTTCAACCCTATGCAGTCGGGGGGAAGAATAACCGCCATTGGCGGATTTTGCATGAAACCCTCATCGGTCCGGCCGGATCAAGCCAAGGCCAACTGCTCGGCGCGGTGGATTTCTTTCATGAAGCGTTCGGCTGGCAACGGGTGCCCCAGCAGATAACCCTGCAACGAATCGCAACCGAGCTGGGTCAGGAAGTCCTGCTGCGAGCCCGTTTCCACGCCTTCGGCGACGATCCGCAAGCCCAGTGCCTGGCCGAGGGCGACGATGGCCGATACGATCGCGGCGTCATCGCTGTCACGCTCCAGGTCGCGTACAAAACCGCGGTCGATCTTCAGCTCGTTGGCCGGCAGGCGCTTGAGGTACATCAAGCTCGAGTAACCGGTACCAAAATCATCGATGGACAGGTCAACGCCCATGTCCGACAGCTCCTGCAACACCGTCATGCTCGCATCGGCATCGCTCATGGCCGTGGTTTCAGTGATTTCCAGAGTCAGGCTGTTGGCTGGCAAACGGTGCGTGGCCAGCGCCTTGGCGACGCTCTGCACCAGGCCCACATGGCAGAACTGCAAGGCCGAGAGGTTCACCGCGATGCGCCAATCGGTGTAGCCCAGCACATACCATTCGCGCATCTGGCGGCAGGCTTCGTTGAGCACCCACTCACCGATAGGAATGATCAGCCCGGTCTTCTCCGCCAGTTCGATGAATTTGTCCGGCAACAGCATGCCCTGGGTCGGGTGCTCCCAGCGCAACAACGCTTCGGCGCCCACCGGGCGGCCGTTGTTGGCATCGAACTTGGGCTGGTAGTGCAGGCTGAACTCTTTCTGCTCCACGGCATTGCGCAGGTCCTGGAGCAATTGCAGCTGCTTGCGCGCGTTGCTGTTCATCGAGGCATCGAAAAAGCTGTAGCCGTTCTTGCCCGTGCCCTTGGCGTGATACATCGCCGCATCGGCGTTCATCAGCAATTCGTGAGCGGTCTGGCCATTGCCCGGATACAGCGCGATGCCGACGCTGGCGGAGATCTGCAAATCATGATCGGCCACCCGGAACGAACGGCCGATCAGGCTGACCTGGCGGGCCGCGAGGTTCATCGCGTCGTCCGGCTCGCTCAATTGCACCAGCAGCACGAACTCATCGCCGCCGATGCGCGCCAGGGTGTCCTGGCCACGCAGATCCTCGCGCAGGCGCAGGCTGACTTCGCGCAGCAACTGGTCACCCATGTGGTGACCGAAGGCGTCATTGACCGGTTTGAAGCCATCGAGATCGATGAACATCAACGCCAGACATCCCCCCTCGGTGTCGACCCTGGACATGCCCTGATCGATGCGATCGGCCAGCAACACGCGATTGGGCAGGCCGGTCAGCGTGTCGTGCAGGGCCAGTTGGGTCAGTTCGCGATTGGCCTCGGTCAACGACTGGGCAAGGTTGGCGGTCCGGGCTTCCAGGCGCGCATCGAGGATCGAGGTCAGCAAGGCGATGCACAATACCGCCAGGGTGGTGATCAGGACCAGGTTGTCGAGGCCATTGCCGCGCAAGCCATTGACGGCTGCGCCGCAAAAACTGCCCTCAGGAAATTGCGCGGCGGCCATGCCAGTGTAGTGCATGCCGACGATGGCAATGCCCATGATCACCGCCGCGCCACCACGGATCAGGCGCACATAAGGTGTGTGCTGGCGCAGGCGGAACGCAATCCAGAGTGCAGCGCCCGAGGCGCCAACCGCTATGCACAGCGACGCGCCGAACAGCGTCGGGTCGTAATCGATGCCCGGCTGCATGCGCATGGCCGCCATGCCGGTGTAATGCATGGCACTGATCCCGGCACCCATGACCAGCGCACCGAACGCCAGCTGCCAGGCCGGCAACCGCGCCTGGCTGACCAGCCACAGGGCGAAACCGCAGGACAGGATGCCGATCAGCAGTGACAGCAAGGTGATGGGAAGGTCGTATCCCAGGTCGATAGGCAACTTGAACGCAAGCATGCCGATGAAATGCATCGACCACACCCCGACGCCCATGGCAAACGCCCCGCCTGCCGTCCACCAATGCACCGCCCGGCCCTTGGCCGTGGCAATGCGCCCGGTCAGGTCCAGTGCGGTGTAAGAGGCGAGGATGGCCACGCAAAGCGAAATAATTACCAGCGTTGGGGAGTAACTACCGATGAACATGAAGATGTCTCGTTATCACCCCCGTACTGCTTCCGTTCTCGGAGGTATAAATCCGGCGATTGTACTGATTCCAAATGAGAACGCACTCACAAAATGAGCAAAAGGCCAGCAAGGCGATGAAACGCTTGTTTTAAGGTTTTACATTAACTCCGTCCACACTCGTGTCCCCTGTAGGAGCCGGCTTGCCGGCGAAGGCGTCCTCGACCCTTGCGCCAGTCTTTCGGCCGTCTTCGCTGGCAAGCCAGCTCCTACAGGTTTTGCGGTGATACATAGATCTTGTGGCATAACACACCCCCCTGTAGGAGCTGCCGCAGGCTGCGATCTCTTGACGTTGCCTTTAAAAATCAAGATCAAAGGATCGCAGCCTGCGGCAGCTCCTACAGTTGACCGTCCCATCCGCCACCCAGCGCCGCAATCAGCTGCACACTGGCAATCAGGCGGCTCTGCAGCAGGTCCAGGGTGCTGCGTTCATTGCTCAATGCCGCGGCCTGGACCACCACCACATCCAGGTACGCGATCACCCCCGCCTTGTACTGGTTCTCGGTCAGGCGCAACGACTCGCGGGCCGCGTCCAGCGCCTGTTGGCGTACCACGGCTTCGTCCTGCAGCACCTTGAGCTGGACCAGGTAGTTCTCCACTTCGCGGAAGCCGTCGAGCACGGTCTGGCGGTATTTGGCCACGGTTTCGTCGTAGGCCGCTTCACTGCGGTCCACTTCCGCCGACCGCTGGCCGCCGTCGAACAAGGTCATGGCCAGTTGCGGGCCGACCGACCAGAAACGGTTCGGCAGGCTGAACAGGTCTTTCGAGGTGCTGCTGCTGTAACCGCCGTTCAAACTCAGGGTCAGGTCCGGGTAATAAGCGGCCTTGGCCACCCCGATGTTGGCGTTGGCGGCGATGACCGAGCGCTCGGCCGAGGCGATGTCGGGGCGGCGTTCCAGCAGTTGCGAAGGCAGGCTCAATGGCACCGCCGGCAAGGCCGGGATGGTCTGGGTTTCCGCCAGGCTGAATTCGGCCGGCGGCAAGCCGATCAGCACGGCGATGGCGTTTTCCAATTGGGCGCGTTGCCAGATCAGGTCGACCATGTCCGCCTCGGTGCCCTTGAGTTGCGTCTGCGCCTGGGCCACCGCGTCCTTGCCGGAAACCCCGGCGCGGTACTGGTTTTCGGTCATCTTCAGCGAGCGCTGGTAGGCCGCGACGGTCGCCTCAAGTAAACGTTTCTGCTCGTCGATCACCCGCAATTGCAGGTAGTTCTGCACCAGTTCCGACTGCTGGCTCAAGCGCATCGCCGCCAGGTCGGCAAAACTCGCCTGGGCATTGGCGGTATCGGCTTCCAGCCCGCGGCGCAACTTGCCCCAGACATCCGCTTCCCAACTGACCCCGGCCTGGGCGGTGTAGGTGTCACGAATCCCACTGGAGGAACTGGTCAGGCTGGAGCTGCTGCTGCCGGTGCCCTGGCTGGAGCGGTTTTTCCCCAGGGTCAGGTCCACCGTCGGAAAAAACGCACCCCGGGCGCTGCGCACCAGGGCCTGGGCCTGGCGGTACTGGGCTTCGGACTGGGCGACGGTCTGGTTGGCGCTGTTGAGCTTGTCGATCAGGCCATTGAGTTGCTGATCGCCGTACAGCTCCCACCACGCACCGCGAGCCAGGGAATCGCTCGGATTGGCCTGGCGCCAGCCGGCCGCTTCCTTGTACTGCGCAGGTTCCGCGGTTTGCGGGCGCTGGTAATCCGGGCCGACGGCGCAGGCACTGAGCATCGCCACGCACAGCGACAGGCTCAGCAAGCGCGAGCCACGGGCGGTGATCAGCGGTGTAGCCAGGTTGAACAGCGAACGGTCAGTCATAGCGGAGTTTCCAGGGCAGCATCGGTACGCACCCCACGCCAGCGGTTGAAGCGATGGCGCAGTTTGTCGAGATAGAGGTAAACCACCGGGGTGGTGTAAAGGGTCAGCACCTGGCTGAAGATCAGCCCGCCGATGATGGTCAGGCCCAGCGGCTGGCGCATTTCCGCCCCTTCGGCGCGGCTCAGCAACAGCGGCAAGGCGCCGAGGATCGCGGCCAGGGTGGTCATCAGGATCGGCCGCAAACGTTGCAGGCAGGCATTGCGAATCGACTCCAGCGGTGCCATGCCCTGATGGCGCTCGAGCTGCAACGCCAGGTCGATCATCAGGATGGCGTTTTTCTTCACCACGCCGATCAGCAGGAACAGGCCAAGCAATGAGATCAGGCTGAACTCACCGCCCAGGGCATAAATCGACAACAGCGCGCCGACACCCGCCGAAGGCAAGGTCGAGAGAATGGTCAGCGGATGAATGTAGCTTTCATACAGCACGCCCAGCACCAGGTACACCGCCACCAGCGCGCCGAGGATCATCCATGGCTGGCTCTTCTGGGTCGCGGCAAAGGCATCGGCGGTGCCGGCCATTTTCGCAATGACGTCTTCGGGCAGTCCCACCGAGGCAATGGCCCGCTCGATGGCGGCACTGCCCTGCTCCACGGTCACGCCTTCGGCCATGTCGAAGGCAATGCTTTCCGAGGCGAACTGGCCTTCGTGGCTGACCCGGTCGTCTGCCAGGCTGTTCTCGTAATGGGCGATGGTCGACAGCGGTATCCGCGCGCCGTCCGCGGTGATCACCTGCACCTGCTTGAGCGTGATCGGGTCCTGGGCGTACTTCGGATTGACCTCCATCACCACCTGATACTGGTTGAGGCTGTCGTAGATGGTCGAGATCTGGCGCTGGCTGTAGGCGTTGTTGAGCACCGCCGTGACCATGTCCATGTCCACCCCAAGGCGCTTGGCCTGGTCGCGGTCGACGATCAGCGTCACCTGCTGGGCACCCCGCCCTTCGCGGGCATCGATCGCGGTCAGTTCGGGCAGCGCCTTGAGGGCGGTCACCACTTTCGGATACCACTCGCGCAACGCGCCCAGATCCCCGCTTTGCAGGATGTAGGAGTACTGCGACGAAGTCTGTTCGCGGCCACCGCCAAACTGCAGGTCCTGGTCGGCCATCAGCATCAGTTGCGCGCCGGCGACCTTGGGCATTTCCTTGCGCAGGCGTTCGATGACCTTTTGCGCGGAAATACTGCGCTCCTTGATCGGTTTCAGGCGCACCAGCATGAACGCGTTGTTGGTGCCGTTGGTGCCTCCGATGAATCCGGCGACGCTTTCCACCGCCTCGTCCTTGAGCACGGCGCGGCGGAAGACCTCCATTTTCGGCTGCATCACGCTGAACGACAGACCATCGTCGCCGCGCACGAAACCGATCAACTGACCGGTGTCCTGCTGAGGAAGAAACGTTTTAGGAACAACGATATACAACGCAACGTTAACGCCAATTGTCACAAACAGACTGAGCAGTGTCAGGCGCTTGTGACGCAGCACCCAGTCGAGGCTGGTGGCGTATTTGCCGACCATCCAGTCGTTGGCTCGCCGGCTCCAGCGCTGCAAACGGTTTTCCTGGCCCGGTGTGTGTGGCTTGAGCCAGCGGGCACAGAGCATCGGCGTCAGGGTCAGCGAGACCACCAGCGACACCACGATCGCCGCCGCCAGGGTGATGGAGAATTCGCGGAACAGGCTCTCGATGATCCCGCCCATGAACAGGATGGACAGGAACACCGCCACCAGCGAGACGTTCATCGACAGCAAGGTGAAGCCGACTTCCTGGGCGCCGAGGTACGCCGCCTTCATCGGCCGCACCCCCGCGTCGATGTGCCGGGAGATGTTCTCCAGCACCACGATGGCATCGTCCACCACCAGCCCGGTGGCCAGGATCAACGCCATCAGCGACAGGTTGTTCAGCGAGAAACCGTAGAGGTACATCACGGCAAAGGTGCCGACCAGCGACACCGGCACCGCCAGGGTCGGGATCAGCGAGGCGCGGAAGTTGCCGAGAAACAGGAACACCACCAGGATCACCAGCGCCACGGCGATCAGCAGGGTCATTTCCGCTTCGTGCAACGTGGCCTTGATCACCGGCGAGCGGTCCATGGCCAGGTTCAGCTTGACGCTGGCCGGCAGTACGGCCTGCAACGCCGGTAACTGGGCCTTGATCTCGTTGACCGTCTCGATGATGTTGGCCCCGGCCTGGCGGTTGATCACCAGCAGCACCGCCGCATCGTCGTTGAAGAAGCCACTGTTGTAGCGGTCCTCGACGCCGTCGCTGACCTTGGCCACGTCCTTCAGGCGCAGGGCGGCACCGTCCGCGTAGTGGATGATCAGCGACTCGTAGTCCTTGGCCTTTTCCAGCTGGTCGTTGGCCTGCACCTGCCACAGTCGCTGGCCATCCTCCACCGAGCCCTTGGGCCGGCGCACGTTGGCATTGGCGATGGTGTTGCGCACATCGTCCAGGGCCACGCCGTATTGGTTGAGCGCGTGGGGTTCGAGCTCGATGCGCACCGCTGGCAGGGAGCTGCCGCCGATCTGCACTTCGCCGACGCCCTGCACTTGCGACAGGCTCTGGGACAGGATGGTCGACGCCAGGTCATAGAGCTGGCCTTTTTCCAGCACGTCCGAGGTCAACGACAACACCATGATCGGCGCCTGGGACGGGTTGACCTTCTTGTAGGTCGGCATGCTGCGCATACCGCTGGGCAGCAGGTTGCGCGAGGCGTTGATCGCCGCCTGCACTTCCCGCGCCGCGCCGTTGATGTCGCGGTCCAGGTCGAATTGCAGGATGACCCGGGTCGAGCCCTGGCTGGAGCGGCTACTCATGGTATTGACCCCGGCGATGGCGCCGAAGGAACGTTCCAGCGGCGTGGCCACGGTGGAAGCCATGACTTCCGGGCTGGCGCCAGGCAGGCTGGCCTGGACCACGATCACCGGGAAGTCCATCTGCGGCAACGGCGAGACCGGCAACAGGCCGAAACTCACGCCGCCCAGCAGCATGATCGCCAGGCTGAGCAACATGGTTGCCACCGGGCGCTTGATGAAAGGACCGGAGAGGTTCATGGCTGCTCTACCGCTTCCACGGCTTCAGGCTTACGACCCCAGCGCCGACCGAGACGGTCGAAATACAGATAGATCACCGGTGTGGTGAACAGGGTCAGGACCTGACTCAACAGCAAGCCGCCGACCATCACCAGACCCAAGGGTTGCCGCAATTCCGCGCCGGAACCGGTGGCCAGCATCAACGGCACCGCGCCGAACAAGGCTGCCAGGGTGGTCATCAGGATCGGCCGGAAACGCAACAATGCCGCCTGATAGATCGCCGTTTCCGGGTCCATGCCCTGGTTGCGTTCGGCGTCGAGGGCGAAGTCGATCATCATGATCGCGTTCTTCTTGACGATGCCGATCAGCAGGATGATGCCGATGATCGCGATCATCCCCAGGTCATTGCCGCTGAGGATCAACGCCAGCAAGGCGCCGACCGCCGCCGAGGGCAAGGTCGAGAGAATGGTGATCGGGTGGATGTAGCTCTCGTAGAGCACGCCCAGCACGATGTACATGGTCACCACCGCCGCCAGGATCAGCAGCAAGGTGCTCGACAGCGACGCCTGGAAGGCCTCGGCCGCGCCCTGGAACTGGGTCTGCACGCCAATCGGCATGCCGATGTCCTGCTGTACCTGCTCGATGATCTCTACCGCATGCCCCAGCGCCACGCCGGGGGCGAGGTTGAACGACATCATCACCGCCGGGAACTGGCCGATGTGGGTGATCGCCAGTTGCGCCTGGCGCTCTTCGATATGCGCCAGGCTGGACAGGCGCACCTGCCCGCCGTCGGTGGTCTTGACGTGGATCTGGTCCAGCGCCTGCGGGCCAATCTTCTCGCCGGACTGCGATTGCAACACCACGCGGTATTGGCTGGCCTGGGTGTAGATCGTGGAAATCTGCCGCTGCCCGAAGGCGTCGTACAGCGCGTCGGTGATGTTCGACACCGACACCCCGACCCGCGACGCGGCGTCGCGGTCGATCACCAGGTAGACCTGCAAGCCCTTGTCCTGCAAGTCGCTGGCGACGTCGGTCAGCTCCGGCCGTTGGGCCAGGGCATCGACCAGACGCCCGCTCCACAGGCTGAGCAGTTCGGAATCGGGCGACGACATGCTGAACTGGTACTGCGTGCGGCTGACCCGATCTTCGATGGTCAGGTCCTGCACCGGTTGCATGAACAGGCGGATGCCCACCAGTTTGTCCATCTCAGGCTGCAAGCGCGCGATCACTTCAGTGGCGCTCAGGTCGCGGTCGCTGTGGGACTTGAGGTTGATAAGCAACCGACCGCTGTTGAGCGTCGAGTTGTCGCCGTCGACGCCGATGTAGGACGACAGGCTCTCGACCGCCGGATCCGCCAGGATCACCTTGGCCAGCTCCTGCTGCCGCTCGCTCATCGCGGCGAAGGAAATCGACTGCGGTGCTTCGGAAATGCCCTGGATCACCCCGGTGTCCTGCACCGGGAAAAAGCCCTTGGGCACCACCATGTACAGGAACACCGTCAGCGCCAAGGTGCCAATGGCCACCATCAGCGTCAGCGGCTGGTGCTTGAGAACCCACTTTAACTTTCGCCCGTAAGCCGCGATCATCCAATCAATTGCTGCACCGCTGGCGCGGTAGAAACGGCCTTGCTCTTCTTCCTTTGGCTCGCGCTTGAGCAATCGCGCGCACATCATCGGCGTCAGGGTCAGGGACACCACCAGGGAAATCAGGATCGCCACCGCCAGGGTGATCGCGAATTCGCGGAACAGCCGCCCCACCACATCGGCCATGAACAGCAACGGGATCAGCACGGCGATCAGCGACAGGGTCAGGGAAATCAGGGTGAAGCCGATCTGCTTGGCGCCCTTGAGCGCCGCGTTCAATGGGCTGTCGCCCTCTTCGATGAACCGGGAAATGTTCTCCAGCATCACGATCGCATCATCCACCACGAAGCCGGTGGCGATGGTCAGGGCCATCAGGGTCAGGTTGTTGACCGAAAAGCCGGCCAGGTACATCACGCCGAAGGTGCCGATCAACGACAGCGGCACGGCCACCGACGGAATGATCGTGGCGCTGGCCCGGCGCAGGAACAGGAAGGTGACCATCACCACCAGGGCGATGGCGATCAGCAGTTCGTGCTGCACGTCGGTGACCGAGGCGCGAATGGTCTGGGTGCGGTCGGTCAGCACGGTGACATCGAGGCCGGCCGGCAGGTTGTCGGTGATGCTCGGCAGCAAGGCCTTGATCCGGTCCACCACTTCGATCACGTTGGCCCCTGGCTGGCGCTGGATGTTCAGCAACACCGCCTGGTTTTCATTGGCCCAGGCCGCCAGGCGTTCGTTCTCGGCGCCGTCGACGATTTCCGCCACGTCCTTGAGCCGCAACGGCGCGCCGTTGGCGTAGGCCAGGATCAGGTTGGCGTAATCCTTGGGCGAGGTCAGTTGATCGTTGGCATCGAGCATCGACACCCGGGTCGGGCCATCGAAGTTGCCTTTTGGCTGGTTGACGTTGGAGGCGCCGATCAGGGTGCGCACGTCCGACAGGTTCAGGCCGTTGGCCGCCAGGGCCTCGGGGTTGACCTTGATCCGCACCGCCTGGCGCTGGCCACCGGCAATGCTGACCATGCCGACGCCGCTGATCTGGGCGATTTTCTGCGCCATGCGGGTGTCGACCAGGTCGTTGAGCTTGGGCAACAGCATGGTCTTGGAGGTGATTGCCAGGGTCAGCACCGGGGTATCGGCCGGGTTGACCTTGTTGTACACCGGCGGTGCCGGCAAATCCTTGGGCAGCAGGTTGGTCGCGGCGTTGATCGCCGCCTGCACCTGTTGCTCGGCGACGTCCATGTTGATGTCGAGGCTGAAACGCAGGGTCAGCACCGAGGCGCCGCCGGAGCTGGTGGACGCCATCTGGGTCAGACCGGGCATCTGCCCGAACTGGCGCTCGAGCGGCGCGGTCACGGCGCTGGTCATGACATCCGGGCTGGCGCCGGGATACAGGGTCATGACGCGAATGGTCGGGTAATCGACCTGGGGCAAGGCCGACACCGGCAGCAGGCGATAGGCGATCACGCCGGCCAGGATAATGGCCAGCATGCTCAGGGTGGTCGCAACCGGGCGAAGGATGAACAGCCGCGAGAGATTCATGCGCCGCCCTTTTTCGCCTTGTTGGCAGGTGCCGGTTCAGTCGTGGTGGCCGCCGATTTGCCCTGCAGGTGGCCGGCGGGGTTGGTCGGCACTTGCTGCGGGTCGTTGACCACTTCCACATCGCTGCCGTCCTTGAGGCGGTCGGTGCCCTCCAGCACCACCCGATCACCGGCGGACAGGCCTTCGGTGACCACGGTGTTCTCGCCGTCGCTGGCACCGATCTTCAACTGACGGATCTTGACCTTCTTGTCGCCGTCCAGGGCATAGACGAAGGTGCCATTGGTGCCGAACTGGATCGCTGCGGATGGCGCGAGCACCACGCCTTTGAGGGTGTCCGCCAGCAGGCGCACATTGACGAACTGATTGGGGAACAGCGCCTGGTCGCGATTTTCGTAGCGCGCCTTGAATTTCAGGGTGCCGGTGGTGACATCGATCTGGTTGTCCAGGCTCTGCAGCACGCCGGTGGCCTGCAGCTTGGTGTCGCCACGATCCCAGGCCTCGGCCGGCAGCTTGGCACCGCTGCGATAGCGGGCCAGCACCACGTCGAGGCTGTTTTCCGGCAAGGTGAAGGCCACGCTGATGGGTTGGGTCTGGGTGATGATTGCCAGCGCCGTGGTGTCGTTGGCCGCCACCAGGTTGCCGACGTCCAGCTGGCGCAGGCCGACACGCCCGGCAATGGGTGCGCGGATCCGGGTGAATTCGAGATTGAGCTTGGCGTCGTTGACCGCCGCCTGGTTGGTCTTGACCGTACCCAGGTACTGACCGACCAGTGCCACGGCGGTGTCCAGGGTTTGCTTGGCGATGCTGTCCTCGCGGTACAGGCCGGTATAGCGCTCGACATCCACCTGGGCGTTTTTCAACTGTGCCTGGTTCTGCAGTAAGGTGCCTTCAGCCTGGAGCAAGGCGTTCTGGTAGGGACGCGGGTCTATTTCAGCCAGCAGGTCGCCCGCCTTGACCATCTGCCCTTCCTCGAAATAGATCTTCATCAACTCACCACCGACACGGCTGCGCACGTTGATGGTGTTCAGCGCCGTCACCGTGCCCAGCGCCTTGTAATACAGCGGGAAATCCCCCGTGACCGCCGGCGCCACACGCACCGGCACAGGCCCTGCCGCGCCGCCAAACCCCGGCCGCATCCCGCCTGACCTGCCGGTGTGCCCGGCCACGGCTTTTTGCCCCGCACCCTCTTTCGGCGCAGCGCTGCCCGGCCAGAATTTCCAGCACAGGGCGGCGATGACCAACAGGACAAGCAGGCCAAACAGCCAGCGACGAGGACTACGGGAAGCGGAGGATTGCATTGAGTGATCAACCATTGGGCGCGTGGGCTTGTTTTACATGAGGCTGAACGATAAGCACTGGTGGGTCATAAGCAAAGCGCCTTTACCGGCAATTTACCTTCGGCTTACGTAACAGGAGAGATATCCAACATACTGAAACACAAATGAAAACGGCCTGGACAGGGCCAGGCCGTTAACAATTGTAATGCTTTACTTACTTCAGAGCGGCGAGCGCGGCTTCGTAGTTAGGTTCTTCAGCGATTTCCTTGACCAGCTCGCTGTGCAGCACGTTGTCGTTTTCGTCCAGTACCACCACGGCACGGGCGGTCAGGCCTTTGAGTGGGCCGTCAGCAATGGCCACGCCGTAGTTCTCGATGAACTCGGCACCGCGCAGGGTCGACAGGTTCTGCACGTTTTCCAGGCCTTCGGCACCGCAGAAGCGAGCCTGGGCGAACGGCAGGTCAGCGGAGATGCACAGCACCACGGTGTTGGCGACATCGTTGGCCTGGGCGTTGAACTTGCGCACGGAAGTGGCGCAGGTCGGGGTATCGACGCTTGGGAAGATGTTCAGCACTTTGCGCTTGCCGGCGAAGTCTTGCAGGGTGACGTCGGACAGATTGCCGGCCACCAGGGAAAAGGCTGGCGCCTTGGAACCGGCTTGTGGCAGTTGGCCGTTGACTTGAACCGGGTTGCCTTTAAGAGTGACTTGAGCCATGAACGGAGTCCTTCTGAACGTTGGTGGTGGAGAATTTTGAAGAGGCAGAAGTTAACCACGAAATTGTCCGACGACCTATGGCCAAACATAAATTGTCATGTGTCGGCGCACGAAGTCGCATACAACTGGCGACCCAATCCTGCCCCCTGGAGCTGGCTTGCCAGCGATGGGCCGCGTCAGTCGACATTGATGCCAGCTGTCAGACCGCTATCGCTGGCAAGCCAGCTCCTACAGGGTTCTTCGCCAGGCACGGCATTTGTGTACGACCCGATCACGGGTTCCTTGCCTGGCATTGAATTTGTGTGCGCCCCGATCAACTGTAGGAGCTGGCTTGCCAGCGAAGGCGCCGGGTCAGTCGACATCGATGCTGGATGTTAGACCGCTATCGCTGGCAAGCCAGCTCCTACAGAGGTTCTTGCCTTGCATTGAACTTGTATGCGCCCCGATCACATTTGGGAGCTGGGTATTCATAAGTTTATCGCAATACCGCTGTCGATTTGGCTGGTGATCGTTCGACTATAACTGAACCATCCAAATCCAACGGAGACTCCACCATGCGTTTCATGATCATCATCAAAGCCAGCCAGGACTCCGAAGCCGGCATCATGCCCAGCACCGAACTGCTGACCGCCATGGGCAACTACAACGAGGAACTGGCCAAGGCCGGCATCCTCCTCGCCGGCGAAGGCCTGCAGCCGAGCAGCAAAGGCACCCGCGTGCGTTTCTCCGGTGACAAACGCAAGGTAATCGACGGCCCCTTCGCCGAAACCAAGGAACTGATCGCCGGTTTCTGGCTGTGGCAAGTGAAGTCCAAAGAAGAAGCCATCGAATGGGTCAAGCGTTGCCCCAACCCGATGCCAGGCACCGAAGCCGAGATCGAGATTCGCCAGGTATTCGAATTGGAGGATTTCGGCGAAGAGTTGACACCGGAGTTGCGCGAGCAGGAAGAGCGGGCGTTCGGGCAGGGGAAAAAGAGCTGAAGGTTACAGCAAATACCCAGACGCCTCGCGCCTGCAGGTAGCAACCTCTTGCAGGCGCGAGCCTTGCCACCAAAGCGCGCCCCAATACGCCAGCTTCTAATTACTCCCCGCAACCCCCTGATTTGTATCAACCTTTTAGTACACAAAATTAATACGAACCCGCACACAAAACCAAAGAATTAACCCCTTCGACTAGCGAATCGCTGGTTAACTGCTAGCGTCTACAGACATATCCTACAGGCTGATAGGAAAGAGCTTACGCAGTAACGGCCGCCAAGTGCCGAGTCATCCAAATGAGCCACCAAGGAATCGGGGAATCATGTTGAACAAACCGGGGACGCGCGCCTTTTTTTTGGCGACCTTGCTCGCGCCTGTTGTTTGCGCCCAGGCGGACAACGCCGAGACCGCCAACAAAAGCAACAACCCGCTGAATTTCGCGCCGGGCATGAGCGCTCAGGACTACTACACCCCGAAGTACTACGACACCAACATCCATACCAATGACCTGCTGATACGCGGCACCCTGCCGATTGCGCCCAACGACTACATTAGCGTGCCGCAGTTGATACGCGCCACGGCGCCGATCAGTACCCACCCGGACCCGAACAGTGGCTACAGCACCGGCGAAGGTGACCTGAACCTGTTCGATATTTTCCTGGTGAAGACCGAAGGCGTGCAGTTGGGCATCGGCCCGATGATCACCGCCCCCACTGCCGACCAGGACGAGCTCGGTACCGGCAAATGGCAAGCCGGTCTGGCCGCGGTTGCGATCGACTCTTCACCCCGCGGCCTGTTGGGCGCGCTGGTGCAATACCAGAGCTCGTTCGCCGGCGACCACGACCGGCCCAACGTCGAAAGCGCAACGATGCAGCCCTTCATCATCCATAACCTGGAAAAGGGCTGGTACCTGCGCTCCACCGGCATCTGGACCTTCGACCTGAAGAACGACACCCACTACATCCCACTCGGTTTGGGTGGTGGCAAAGTGTGGAAGGACGGGTCCAATATCCTCAACGCCTTCATCGAACCGCAATGGACCGTCGAGAAAAAAGGCGATGGCATGCCGCAATTCACCCTGTTCGTCGGCCTCAACGCCACTTTCGGTAAATAAGGAATCCCCCGCCTATGCACGGTGCCATTCGCGCAGCCGGTTTCAGCCTGATGACGATGTTCGTCAGTTGCGGAGTGGGTGCCCAGGAACTGGACACCCGGATCGGCAAGATCGCCATGGAAGGCGAACTGCCCGCCCATGACGCCATTGCCAAACTCTATGCCGAACTGGACTTCCAGCAGGCGACCCAGAGTTATCTGTGGGCCTTGCCGCTGGTGTCCTACGCACAATGGCAGGAAGAATTCCGCGACAAGCTGGGCGCGCACAATGGCGACCTGATGGTGCTCGACAGTTATGAAGACAAGCTTGGCGTCATCACCGCCAACGCCACCACACCCTACATCCTGGGTTTCGTCGATCTGAATGAAACCGGGCCGCTCGTGATCGAACTGCCCCCTGGCCCCACTGCGGGTGGTATTGGCGATTTCTGGCAACGGGCGATCATCGACATGGGCCAGACCGGCCCGGACAAAGGCAAGGGCGGCAAATACCTGGTGCTGCCACCGGGTGCCGAACCACCGGCCGATGCAGGCCAGTATTACCTGGCCAGGTCACAAACCATGAACGTGCTGGTAGGTTTTCGCGTGCTCGACCCCGACCTGGCCAAGGGCAAGGCACTGGTCGAGCAATTCCGGATGTACCCCTACGCCAAGCGTGCGGAGCCCAGCCAGACCAAACTGCTCTCCCCCGGCGGCAAAGCCTGGTCCGGCACCCAGCCACGGGGCATGGCCTACTGGGAACGCTTGCACCAGATCATCCAGAAAGAACCGGTCAACGAACGTGATCGCTTCTACATGGCCATGCTCGCGAGCCTTGGCATCGAGAAGGGCAAACCGTTCAACCCGACCGATGTCCAGCGCAAGGCCCTGGAACAAGGTGCACAAGTCGGCGAGCTGATTGCCAAGGCCAACACTTTCGCCAAGCGCTTTCCCGGTGCTCAGTACTGGCCGGACCGGCAGTGGGACACGGTGTTGAACATCGCCGACCCTTCCCAGCGCGTCGCTTACTACGACCAACTGTGGGAACGCAGTGCCTGGTTCTACGAGGCGGTCACCAACACCAAGGGCATGGTTTCGAAAACCCCGGGCCTGGGCCAGACCTACCTCGGCGCCTACACCGACGCCAAGGGCAACTGGCTCGACGGTGCCAAGAGCTATCGCCTGCACGTCGGCGCCAACCCGCCGGCCAAGCAGTTCTGGTCGATGACGGTGTATGACATCGACAGCCGCTGCCTGATCGACAACCCGCAGCGCAAGGCCGACCTGTCGTCGCGCCAGGATCTGAAAAAGAACGCCGATGGTTCGGTAGACCTGTACTTCGGCCCCACCCCGCCAAAAGGCTTCGAGAGCAACTGGGTACAAACCCTGCCGGGCAAACACTGGTTCAGTTATTTCCGCCTGTATGCCCCGACCCTGGCCTACTTCGACAAGAGCTGGAAACTCGACGACATCACGGCCGTGGAATGACGCCGCGTGTTCATTAAGGAAGTGTCATGAATAACCGCATTCTGTTATCCGCCCTTGTACTCACCTTGAGCAGCAGTGCCTGGGCCGATTTCACCGCCACCCCGGAAGAAGCCCGGGGCATCGCCAAGGAGGCCTATCTGTACGGTTTCCCGGTGGTGGAGATGTACAAGACCCTCTACACCCAGGCCGTGGATAAGCAGAGCCCGAACTTCAAGGCGCCGTTCAACCAGATCGGCAACACCGCCAAGGCATTCACCGCCAAGGACACCGCGTTCGTCACGCCGAATGCAGACACGCCCTACTCCTTCGTCTGGATGGACCTGCGCGCCGAACCGGTGGTGCTGTCCCTGCCGCCCATCGAAGAGCATCGCTATTACTCGGTGCAATTGATTGACGCCTACACGCAGAACTTCGCCTACCTGGGCACCCGCAGCACCGGCAACAACGGCGGCCATTTCATGATTGCCGGCCCCAATTGGCAAGGCCGGCAGCCGCTGAACATCGACCGCCTGCTGCGCAGCGAAAGCAACATCGCCTACGCGCTGTATCGCACGCAGTTGTTCGATGACAAGGACCTGGCCAAGGTCAAGCAGATCCAGAAGGGCTACAAGGTTGAAACCCTCAGCCACTACGACAAGCAAAAAGCCCCGCCTGCCGTGCCGAAGGTCGATTGGCCGAAACCCACGCCGACCATGAGCGACACCCCGGACCTGTTTCGCTACCTGAATTTCATGCTGTCGTTCGCCCCGCCCCAGGACGTGGAAAAAGACCTGCTCGGGCGTTTCGCGAAAATCGGCATCGAAGCCAGTAAGCGGAGCAAGTCATGATCAAGCCTTACGTAGTGCGCTCGTTGTTAGCGCTATGCCTGGTCGGCAGTAGTCCGCTGGTGCTCGCAGTCGAGGGTGGCGTTGGCCGGCCAATCACCGGGCAACAAGTGTTTTCCAATGCCGGGATCGTGCCGCCGGAACCGGGCTGGGTGATGTCCCTGACCAGCATCTGGTACGACGGTGATCTCAAGGGCAACTCGCAGATACCGATAGGCGGCGCAATCAGTACCGACCTGGACATGAAGGTGTCCTACACCATGGCCAACTTCACCCATGTCTGGGACACCGGCAAGGGTCGCTGGAACTACGCCTCGGCCATCGGCGTGCCGGTGCAGTACACCGACGTTACCGCGAGCATCACCGGCCCCCGTGGCCGCACCCTGGGCACCGAGGACAAGGCCACCCAGTTCGCCGACATGCTGGTAACGCCGATCGCCGCCGGCTATCACTTCGACGAGGTCAACCACATCTCGTTCTCGCTGCCGATCTACGTGCCCACAGGCGCCTACGACGTCGATCGCCTGGCCAACGCCGGGCAGAACACCTACACCTTCATGCCCACCGTGGCCTTCACCCATCTCGACGGCAAGGGCGGCGAGTTCACCCTGTCCAGCGGGCTGGAGTTCTATACCGAGAACGACGACACGGATTATCAGAACGGCGATCTCTTCACCCTGGACTTGCTGTGGACCCACGGTTTCGGCAATGGCTGGGCGGCCGGCATGGCGGCCGGCTACATCCAGCAGATCAACGACGACTCCGGGTCGGGCGCCAGCAGTGGCTTTCGCGGGCGTTCGGTCGGTGCCGGCCCGGTGATTGGCTGGACCGGCAAGTTCGTCGATGCCCAGGCCAACTTCAGCCTGCGTTGGGTGCCGGAGTTCGACACCAAGAACCGCCCTGAAGGCAACGGCGTCGCCGCCAACATGACCCTGGCGTTTTTCTAGGAGCAGACATGAGCGCACTCAACGACCTTAACGCCCTGCAAGCGAGCATCGCCGAAGCGGTGCTCGGCCAGGACCAGGTGATCCGGCAGATTCTCGTCGGCCTGCTGGCCAACGGGCACCTGCTGCTGGAAAGCCTGCCGGGGCTGGCCAAGACCCGTACGGTGAAGGCGCTGGCCAAACACCTGGACGCGAAGATGAGTCGCATCCAGTTCACCCCGGACCTGCTGCCGTCGGACATTACCGGCGCCGAGGTTCTGCACCAGGTCGAGGGCAAGAACGAGATCCGCTTCCAGCCGGGGCCGCTGTTCGGCAACCTGATCCTGGCCGACGAAATCAACCGCGCCCCGGCCAAGGTCCAGGCCGCGCTGCTCGAAGCCATGGAAGAACGGCAGATCACCGTGGCCGGCAACAGCCATGCGCTGCCGGAACTGTTCATCGTCGTCGCAACGCAAAACCCCATTGAACAGGAAGGCACCTACCCGCTGCCTGAAGCGCAGATGGACCGCTTCCTGATGAAGGTGCTGCTGGATTACCCGAGCGCGGAAAACGAGAGCCAGGTGCTGCGCCTGCTGCGCGAGGAAGAAGTGGCGTTGGGTGCCAGGACTGCGCCGGTACAAGGCTTCGAGCTGTCCCAGGACGTGATCTTCGCCGCGCGCCGGGAAGTCAGTGCGGTGCATGTGTCCCCCGCCATCGACCGCTACCTGATCGACATCATCAATGCCACCCGCCACCCGGCCGATTACGACGCCGACCTCGGGCGCTGGATCAACATCGGTGCCAGCCCGCGCGGCGGAATCGGCCTGGATCGCTGCGCCCGCGCCGATGCCTGGCTGCAAGGCCAGGACTTCGTCTCGCCGGACAACGTGCGCGCCGTGGTGCACCCGGTGCTGCGCCATCGCCTGCAACTGAGCTACGACGCGGTGGCTGACGGCGTAACGACCGATCAGGTGCTCGACCGTCTGCTCGACAAAGTCGCGATTGCGGCATGAATGTCGACGGTCTGGTCTATGTCTCTCTGGCGCAATTGATGGCGCTGGAGTTCAAGGCCCGTGACCTGAGTTTTGCTGCCCGCCAACCTCAAGGCAGCATCCTGGCCGGCAACCATGCGTCGCGCCTGCGTGGTCGTGGCCTGAATTTCGATGAATTGCGCCGCTATCAGCCGGGGGACGATTTGCGTCATCTGGACTGGCGGGCGTCGCTGCGCACCGGCAAACCGGTGGTGCGCACCTTTACCGAAGAACGGGACCGCCCGGCGTTGATCGTCGTCGACCAGCGCATGTCGATGTTTTTCGGCTCGCAACGCAGCTTCAAATCCGCCGTCGCCGCCGAACTCGGCGCCCTGGCGGCGTGGATGGTCTTCAACGCGGGGGATCGGGTCGGCGGGCTGGTGTTCAACGATCTGCGCATCGACAGCATCGCACCCCTGCGCAGCCGCAAGCGCATCGAAGCCTTGTGCAGCCGCATCGCCCAGCAGAATCAGGAACTCAATGCGGCCAATGCCGACGCCGAAGGCGAAGACCAGTTGGACAAGGTCTTGCAGCGGTGCCTGGCGCTGGCCGGGCATGATCATCTGATCTGCATCGTCAGCGACTTTGCCGGCGCGGGCGAGCGCACCTTGCAGCTGATGCGGCAGCTGGCGGCGCACAACGATGTGATCGCCATGCAGGTCTACGATCCGCTGGGGCTGAACCTGCCCAGGAACGGCCGCCTGCTGATCACCCAGGGCCAGTTGCAGGTTGAACTGGCAGTGGAACGCCGCCAGGTGCACCAGCCGTTGGGTGACTTTCTCAGCGGTCGGCTCAAGGACGTGGCCACGCTGCTGCGACGCAGCCAGGTGCCCTTGATGATGTTCAGCACCGCCACCGAAGCTCACGAACAACTGCGCGCCGAGCTGGGCAAACGAGCGGGAGCACGGCGGTGAACCCGAATGTGCCGAGCATCGAGCAACTCAAGGAGATCGCCCTGCCCGCGCCGGTCAGCTACGCGCCGCAGACCTGGGGTTGGTGGGTGTTGTTGGCTGTGTTGGTGGTGGCGGTTGTGCTGCTGAGCGCGCGGCGCTATGTGCAATGGCGACGTGATCGTTATCGGCGTGAGGCCCTGGTGCGCTTGGCGCAGCTGCAAAAGCGAAGTGACGATCTGAATGCGTTGCGCGAGCTTCCAGAATTGCTCAAACGCACCGCCATCTCCATGCCGAACACATCCCCTGTAGGAGCTGGCTTGCCAGCGAAGGGGGCCTTGAGGCGTGCAGTGTTCTGGCGGCCGCCTTCGCTGGCAAGCCAGCTCCTACAGGGTCCCGGTGCGCTTGGGAATGCGGATTGGCAGGCCTTCCTGCAACGGCACAGTAAAGCCCCCCTACCCGCCGATTTCAGCCAACAGCTTGCACAACTGGCCTACTCACCCGATGCCGTGTTACGCGCCATGCCCAACGAGCAGCGCCAGCAACTGTTCAACACCTGCAAACACTGGGTGGAGCATCACCATGTGGCAGCTTGATTACCCCTGGCTGTTACTGCTTTTGCCCTTGCCATGGCTGGGCTATCGCTACCTACCCGATTACCGTGAGGCGCGCAGCGCGGTGCGTGTGCCTTTTTTCGCCGCCATGAGCCGAGCGGTCGGCCAGGCGCCGAGCCAGGCCGGTACGCGCACCAATCACTGGCAATTGCTGCTGAACCTGTTGGTGTGGGCGCTGTTGCTGTTGGCGGCTTCCAGACCGGTGTACGTGGAACAACCCATCGAGCGCCAGCAACCGGTGCGCGACCTGATGCTGGCCATCGACATTTCCCAGTCCATGGAAACCACCGATTTCACCGACGCCAACGGCCAGCAGATCAATCGCCTGGCCGCGGTCAAGGAAGTGGTGCATGGCTTTATCGACAAACGCAAAGAGGATCGCCTGGGCCTGATCGTGTTCGGCAGCGGCGCGTACCCGCAAGCGCCCTTGACCCTCGATCACGCCAGCCTGTCGCTGTTGCTGGACGACACCGGCATCGGCATGGCCGGCCCCAACACGGCGATCGGCGATGCCATTGGCCTGAGCCTGAAACTGCTCGATCAGGCTCATGAGCAGGAAAAAGTGCTGATTTTGCTCACCGACGGCAACGACACCAGCAGCGCCATCACCCCGGATCACGCAGCCGAAATGGCCGCGGCCAAAGGCGTGGTGATCCACACCATCGGCATTGGCGACCCCGAGGCTTCCGGTGAAGCCAAGGTCAACTTGCAAGGCTTGCAACAGATCGCCACGGCGACGGGAGGCAAGTCCTTCCGTGCCGAAGACCGCAACGCCCTGGATCAGGTCTACAGCACCCTCGACCAGCTCACCCCGCATCAGGTGAAAACCCTCAGCCATCAACCCAAACGCGATCTGTTCTGGTGGCCGCTTGGGGCGGCGATTGCCCTGCTCGCGCTCTATCACGTGATCGCCATGCTATCTCCTCGATTGTCCATCGCACGCCAGCGGCAGGAGGCCTGAGATGGAGATCAACCTCAGCGACTTCCACTTCCTGCGCCCACTCTGGCTGTTGCTGCTGCCCTTCGCCGCGTTGCTGCCACTGCTCTGGCGCCGCAGCCGCGACTTGCAGCGGCGTTTGCGCGGCAACATCGCCGAACACCTGCTGCCGCACTTGCTGATTACCCCGCAGGATCAACAATGGCTGCGTCCGGTGCATCTGGTCTGCGCACTGTTGATGATCGGTGCGGTTGCCGCCGCCGGGCCGACCTGGGAACAGGATCGCCCGGATTTCCTGGAGAACCGGGCGCCATTGATCATCGCCGTTGACTTGTCGCCGTCCATGGATGCAACCGACGTGCAACCGAGTCGCCTGGAAGCGGCCAAGCATAAGCTGCATGACCTGATCCAGCGTCGCGCCGGTGCGCGCAATGCTTTGATCGCCTATGCGGGCAGCGCCCATCTGGTATTGCCGCCGACGGACGATCCGGCCCTGCTCGACACCTTCATCCAGGCGCTGGGCACCGAACTGATCGGCAAACCGGGGAAAAACGTCGGCGCGGTGATCGAGCAGGCCAAGCGCCTGCTGGCAGCGGAAAAAACTCCAGGCACCTTGTTGCTGATCACCGACGGCGCCGACACCTTGGCACTGGCCGGCCTGGACAAACAACTGGCAGACAGCGCGCTGCAAGTGCTGATCCTCGCGGTCGGCAGCCAAGACGGCGGGATCATCCGCGATGCCAACGGCCAGCCGCGCACCGACAGCAATGGTCGCCCGGCGCTGGGCAGTTTCGATCAGGCCGCCCTCAAGCAACTGGCGTCAGCCCTGGATGCGCCGCTGGGCAGTCTGACACTCAATGACGACGACCTGGATTGGGTCGACCTGCACGCCCAGCAGCACTTCCAGTCGGCCAGCGATGAACAGCGCGAGCTGCACTGGAAGGATGCCGGTTACTGGTTGTGCTGGCCGCTGCTGCTACTGGCGTTTTTCAGTGTGCGCAAGGGCTGGAGTGTGAATTGGATGGCCGGTCTTTTATTGGCCATCGGTATCGGCTATCAACCGGCACCGGCACAAGCCAATGCGTTGACCGATGCATTTTTCACCCCGGACCAGCAAGGTCGCTGGGCCTTCGAGCACGAACACTTCCCCCAGGCCGCCGCGCATTTCGTCGACCCGTACTGGAAAGGCATCGCCGCCTACAACGCCGCCGATTTTGACTTGGCCCTGGCCAGCTTCGCGCGCCTGGAAACGCCCCAGGCGTATTTCTACCTGGGTAACATCTACGTGCGCCGCTTCAAGTTCGACCAGGCCATCGCGGCCTACAACCAGGCGCTGAAGTTGCAGCCGCAGTTCCCCGAAGCCACGGCCAACCTGGCCCTGGCCATCGCCCTGCAGAAAGACACCGAAGACGCGGAGAAAAACGACCCTGAGGTCAAACCCGACGAAATCAAGATGGACAAGGCACCGGGCAAGGGCCAGAGCAAACAGGTGCAGACCGAACAGGCGGCGTCGGATGCCCAGTGGTTGCAGAACCTGACGACATCGCCGGCGAAGTTCCTGAAACAGAAGTTCAGTTTGCAGGATCAGGTGGGAGGCAGGCCATGATCATTCTCAAAGACCGAGTCGCCTCCTTCGCGAGCAAGCCCGCTCCCATATTTGATCTATGTGCACCGCAAATCCCCTGTGGGAGCGGGCTTGCTCGCGAAGGCGTCAGACCAATCACCGCAAAACTCGGCCTCTTGCTCACCTTGCTGATCTCCACCACCACCCTCGCCGCCGAACCCGACCTGCGCGTCCAGGCCACCCTGCAACCCGCCGACACCGCCATGGTCGGCAGCCTCGTCGAATTGCGCCTGGACGTACTCACCGACACCTGGTTCACCAGCGCCCCCACCCTGCCCGACCTCAAATTGCCCGGCGCACTGGTGATGCCGTCCGATGGCCACGCCGAGCACCTGAACCAGACGCTCGACGGCAAATCCTTCAACGGCATGCGCTACACCTACCTGATCACGCCAAACCTGGCCCAGGCCTTCGACATCCCACCGCTGACAGTGCGGGTCACCCCGGGCCAAGCCACCAGCGAGCTCAGCGCGCAAAGCCAACCACTGCACTTCACCGCGACGCGACCGCCAGGTTTCCAGCCCGGCGAGCCGGTGCTGGTTGCGCAAGGGCTGCGGTTCAGCCAGAAGATCGTTGATTCGTCCTCGCCGCCCAAAGTTGGCGACAGCCTCACCCGAGAGCTTACGCTTCAGGCTGACGGTGCCCTGGCCATGTCGCTGCCGACACCTTCACTGGGCGATGTCAGCGGTCTGAGTCGATACCCGAAAAACCCGCAAATCAGCAATCTGGACGACGGGCGCGGCAACTTCACCGGCGGCCAGCGCATCGACAGCGTGACCTACCGCATCGACAAACAAGGCCAATACAACCTGCCGGCCATCGAGCTGAAATGGTTTGACGCCAGCAGCCAGCAGACCCGCATCGCCCAGGTCCCGGCCGTAAGCATCGACGCCGCCGCCAACAGCGCTTACAAGCCCGTGTTCTCGATTACCGAAGACCTGAAAAAACTCGGTCAGGGCAATCGCCTGCACCTCTCGGGTGTTGCCCTGAGCCTGCTGGCGTTGCTGTCGGGCGTGATTTTGCTCGCCTGGTTTGCCCGCCCGTATGTGCACCGCGCGCACCTCGCCTGGCAGGCCCGCCGCCGTGCCCGCCACGCGGCGTGGCTGCAATCGCCCGACTACGCCTGGCGCCAGATCCCGGCGCAACTGGATGGCCAACCGCCACAACTGGGCGCCCTGTACCTGTGGACCCGCCGCAGCCGCAACGGCCTGAAGCTGACCGGCTTCGGCCCGCGCCTGCAAGCCTTCCTGCGTGCGTGCTACGGCCGCCAGCCGACCAAGGATCAGGCGCTGCACCAACTCAAGGAATCCTTGACTACGCTGCATAGTCTGGACGAACACAAGCAGGAATCACTCGCTACCGCACTGCGACCACTCAACCCCGTTCACGAGAAGGATGTCCCATGATGAGCTCCGTATCGCTGCGCCAACTGCACGGTTTCCGGTTTCTATTGACCCTTGCCCTGAGCCTGCCATTGCTGGTGCAGGCCGCTGAGCCGTTGCCTTCCTGGAATGATGGTCCGTCAAAAAAGAACATCATCGAGTTCGTGCAAGCGGTGACCGATCAGGGCAGCAAGGACTTCGTCAAACCCGAGGACCGTATCGCCGTGTTCGATAACGACGGCACCCTGTGGAGCGAGCAGCCGATGTACTTCGAGTTTCTGTTCGCCCTGGAAGAGGTCAAGCGCACCGCAGCGCAGCACCCGGAGTGGAAAACCACCCAGCCGTTCCAGGCCGTGCTGGAAAACGATCACAAGGCCCTCGCCGCCAGCGGCCTCGACGGCATGATGAAAATCTTCGGTGCGACCCACACCGGCATGACCACCGAAGCCTTCGACGACTACGCCAAGACCTGGCTGACCCAGGCCCGCCATCCGAAAACCGGCAAGCCCTACACCGAGATGATCTTCCAGCCGATGCTGGAAATGCTCGACTACCTGCGCAGCCAGAACTTCAAGACCTACATCGTTTCCGGGGGCGACACCGGCTTCATGCGCGCCTTCGCCGAAAAGGTCTACGGCATCCCGCCCGAGCAGGTGATCGGCACCACATTTGTCACCACTTTTGACTACAAGGATGGCCAGGCATCGATCCTGCGCACTCCGAAACTGGCCCACAACGATGACGGGCCGGGCAAACCGGTGAGCATCGACGCCGTGATCGGCCGTCGACCGATTCTCGCCTTCGGCAACTCCGACGGCGACCTGCAGATGCTGCAGTGGACCGCGGCCGGGCCGGGCAAACGATTCATGGGGCTGGTGCACCACACCGACGCCAAACGCGAATGGGCCTATGACCGCCAATCGCAGATCGGCCGGCTGGACAAGGCGCTGGACGAAGCAAACAAACGTGGATGGACCGTCGTTGACATGGCCGCCGAATGGCGCCGGATCTATCCGTTCGATGCCGCCACAGCCGGGCAAGTGCAATAAGAAAGCGTAACGCAGGACTGCAATAAACGTTTGTCGTATTCAAGCGACGCCAATGAGCAAAAAGGAGCAAGTCTTATGACTCGCATACGCAAGTGGCTACCCAAACTCGCCCTGGTCGCGACGTCGGTGATGGCAATCTCGGCAACGGCCGGGGCTGCCGACAAACCCAACATTTTGGTGATTTTTGGCGACGACATCGGCCAGACCAACATCAGTGCCTATTCCATGGGCGTGGTCGGCTACAAGACGCCGAACATCGACCGCATCGCCAAGGAAGGCATGATGTTCACCGACTATTACGCGGAGAACAGTTGCACGGCAGGACGATCGTCATTCATTACCGGGCAGACGCCTCTGCGCACAGGCCTGTCCAAAGTGGGCATGCCCGGCGTGCCGGTCGGGCTGCAGGCCAGGGATGTGACCATTGCCCAGGCGCTGAAGACCCACGGGTATGCAACCGGGCAGTTCGGCAAAAACCACTTGGGCGATAAAGACGAGTACCTGCCCACCAACCACGGCTTTGATGAGTTCTTCGGCAACCTCTACCACCTCAATGCCGAAGAGGAACCGGAGCGTCCCTACTGGCCCAAGGATGATGCCGAGTTCGTCAAGGCAGCGTCTCCGCGGGGTGTGATCCACAGTTTTGCCGACGGCAAGATCGAGGACACCGGCGCACTGACAAAAAAACGCATGGAAACCATCGACGACGAAACCACGGCCGCTGCCCAGGCGTTTATCGAGAAGCAGGCCAAGGCGGACAAACCGTTTTTCGTCTGGATGAACACCACGCGCATGCATGCCTTCACGCACGTGCGTGAATCCATGAAAGGCCAAAGCGGAATGGTCGGCAACGATTACGCCGACGGCATGCTTGAGCACGACGGCGACGTGGGCAAGCTGTTGAAAACGCTGGATGACCTGAAGATCACCGACAACACGATCGTGGTCTACACCACCGACAACGGTCCTAACCAGTGGTCCTGGCCGGATGCGGCGACGACCCCGTTCCGCAACGAGAAAAACTCCAACTGGGAAGGCGCTTATCGGGTACCCGCGATGATCCGCTGGCCTGGCAAGGTCAAGCCGGGTGAAGTGTCGACACAAATGGTCTCCGGTCTGGACTGGTTCCCGACGTTGCTGGCCGCGGTGGGCGATACCGACATCAAGGATCGCCTGCTAAAAGGGGCTGACGTCGGCGGGAAGAACTTCAAGGTGCATCTGGACGGCTTTAACCAGCTGGACTACCTGACCGGCAAGACCGACAAGAGTGCGCGCAACGAGTTCTACTACTTCAACGATGACGGCGTGCTCGTGGGCATGCGCTTCAACGATTGGAAAATCGTCTTTTGTGAGCAGCGTGCACCCGGTGGCCTGCAAGTGTGGAGCGAACCTTTCGTCTGCCTGCGTGTGCCAAAAATGTTCAACCTGCGCATGGACCCGTACGAGCGTGCCGACGTCGTGTCTGACCAATACTATGATTGGCTGACCAAGAACGACTACCTGATCTTCGACGGTACCCGCCGATCTGCAGCCTTCCTGCAGACCTTCGTCGACTACCCGCCAAGCCAGCGGCCGGCGAGCTTCAGCATCGACCAGATCCGTCAGGCGGTGGACGCCAAGATCGAAGAAAAAATGAAAGCTGCACAGTAAGACTGCTCGACCGCCGCTCGCCTTCACCGGCGAGCGGACTTATTTTCGACTTGGGACCGCATCGGCCCCTTCGCGAGCAAGCCCGCTCCCACAGGGGGCCGCGTTCCAAATGTGGGAGCGGGCTTGCTCGCGAAAGGGACGGCACAGTCACAGGTGTTCTTGAACCGGAACAAGGCAATCCGCAATGTCCTCACGTGTCGCCAGCAAGTCGTCGGCCATACCCGCCCCCCACGTCGCCTCCCCGGCGCTGTTGATCCCCGCCCTGCTGCTGTTCGTCTCCGGCGCCGCGGCGCTGGTGTATCAGGTGCTGTGGATCAAGCAGCTGTCGCTGGTGGTGGGCGTCGAGGTGTACGCCATCACCACCGGGATCAGCGCATTTTTCGCTGGCTTGGCCCTGGGTGGATTGCTGTTCGGCCGCTGGGCGGACCGCCTGCAGCAACCGGTGCTGCTGTACGCCGGGCTGGAAGTGCTGGTGGCGGTGCTGGGTGTCGGCGCGACCTTCGCCATGAGCGTCGCGGCCAGCCCTTTCGCCTGGCTGGAACAACACATCGGCCTGCTGGCCTGGGTGCTGCCGTTTGTGCTGGTGGGCGTTCCGGCGCTGCTGATGGGCGGTACGTTGCCGGTACTGGTTCGCTCCCTGGCCAGCGACCCGCAGCAGTTGGGCAAGGCCGGCGGCCACCTGTACGCGGCCAACACCGCCGGCGCCATCGCCGGCACGCTGCTCGCTGCGTTCGTGCTGATCGCCACCCTCGGCGTGCGCGGCAGTGCCCTGGCCGCCGCGATGCTCAACCTGCTGGCGGCCGCGGGCGCCCTGTGGTTCCAGCGCCATCGTTCGCCCGCCGTTGAGGCACCGGTCAAGCACCACGCCAACAAGGAGCCGGATCGCCTGGCCCTGTGGCTGTACTCGATTGCCGGTGGGGTGGCCCTGGGTTACGAAGTGGTCTGGTCGCAATCCATCGTGCAGTTCATGAGTACCCGCACCTACGCGTTTGCCGTGGTGTTGGCGACCTACCTCACCGGGCTGTTCCTCGGCAGCGCCCTGCTCGCCCGCCGGGTCGATCGCCTGCGCGATCCCTGGGGGGTGTTCGGCCTGCTGATCGCCGGTGCCGGCTTGATCGCATTATTGGAGATTGCCCTGCTGGGACGCTGGCTGGTGCTCGCGCAAAGCGTGGCCGAAGCCTGGGTGTTGTCATGGGGTGCCAGTGAATTGCTGGGCATGAGCGTACGCTTTGCGGTGGCCGCATTGAGCATCGTGTTCGTGCCGACCGTGCTGCTCGGCGCGGCGTTTCCCGTGGCCCTGCGCCTGAGCGTCGGGCGCGAGCATGTCGGGCGAAATGTCGGTGAGGTGGTAGCGTTCAATACCCTGGGCGGCATCGTCGGGGTGATGCTCTGCGGTTTTGTGCTGATCCCGCTGCTAGGGCTGGTACGAACCTTGGGATTGCTGGCGATCATCGCCGCCGGAATCGGCTACTTCGCGGTGCGCAAGGGTCATGGCGTGAAGAAAGGCCGGCGCCAGGGTGTGATCGCGGTCGGCCTGGTCTCGCTGGCGCTGGCGCTGCTGACTCCGGTGGACAAACTGGCCAGCCTGCTGCCCGGCGCGCGCAACGGTACCCTGGCGTTCTACGAGGAAGGACGCGGCGGCACCGTGGCCGTGGTCACCCAGGGCAAGGGCCAGCGGGCGTTCCAGCGTTTGTACATCCAGGGTGTGTCCAATACCGGCGATGCCATGCCTTCGCTGCGCTACATGCGGATTCAGGCGCTGTTGCCGCTGTTGATCCACAACGGCGAACCGCGTTCGGCGCTGGTGATCGGTTTCGGTACGGGCATCACGGCGGGTGCCCTCACCCGCTATCCGGGCCTGGAACACCGGGTGGTCGCCGAGCTGCTGCCTTCGGTGGTCAAGGCGGCGCCCTTGTTCAAGGGCAACTTCAATGCGGCTGCCGACCCGGGTGTCGACGTGCGCCTGCGCGACGGTCGCCAGGAACTGCTGCGCAACCCGCAGCCCTACGACCTGATCACCCTGGAACCGCCACCGCCCTCCGCTGCCGGCGTGGTCAACCTGTATTCCCGGGATTTCTATCAACTGGCCGCCAGTCGCCTGCAGAAACAGGGCCTCGTCGCCCAGTGGTTGCCGTTGCCGACGCAGAACATCGACGACTCGCGCTCGCTGGTACGCAGCTTTCTGGATGTCTTCCCCTACGCCACGCTGTGGACCAGCGAGTTCCACGAGATGCTGCTGGTGGGCTCGATGGAGCCGATCGAGCTGGATGCGGCGAAAATCAACCAGCGCTTCCAGCAGGACAACGTACGCAGCACCTTGCAGGACGTCGGTATCGGCTCGGCCGCCGCGCTACTCGCGACCTGGGTGACCGATCGCACCGGCCTGGAGCGCTTCGCCGCTGACGCCCCCGCGGTGACGGACGATCAGCCGCGCATCGAATACGCGCCGTGGGTGCGAGCCAAGGAAATCGGCCGGGTGCTTCCGGCGCTGCTGGATCTGCACGTTGCGCCGCCGCTGGTGAATGCCGATGCCGGGTTCAATGAGCGCATGAATGCTCATCGGCAACGCCTGATGCAGTTTTATCGGGCAAGCCTGCATGCCTATGACGGCGATCGGGATGCCTGGGCCAGGGATGTGCGCGAGGTGATGCGCGGGGATGGCGGGAATCCGTATTTCCGCTGGTTTGTCGGGGAATGAAAGATCGCTATCGCGAGCTAGCTCGCTCCCACATTGGAATGCGTTCCCCTGTGGGAGCGGGCTTGCTCGCGAAGGAGCCACCCGCTTCACCACAACCATCATTTGACACACGCCGCCCTTGCGGCAAAGCTGCCTCGAGCCTCAACGCGCGCCTGACGGCAAACGCACCTGGACTACGGAAGTCGTAATGCCGACACATAAAAATAACGCAGCAAAGCCAAACCCTGATTCGCAACCGAACCTGATCAATCGTTACCTGTTCCCCGTCACCATCGGCATCCTGCTGCTGGCGGTCGCGGGCATCGGCTGGTTCCTGTTCAGCAGCCAACCGGCCCCCGTGCCCCCTGCGCCAGTCAGCGCACCTGTCGTCCAGCCCGCCAAACCACAACCGCAACCCATTGCCGTGGCACCGGCGAAAATGGTCGACGAACAACAATGCCAGGGCTGCCACAGCGCCCAGGTCAAAGACTGGCAAGGTTCCCATCACCAATTGGCGATGCAGGAAGCCAACGCCGAGACCATGCTGGGCGACTTCAACAACGTCACTTTCAAAGCCGAAAACGAAACCACCCGCTTCTCGCGCAAGGACGACGGATTCTGGGTCAACACCCCCGGCATCGATGGCAAGAACGCCGACTTCAAGGTCGCCTACACCTTCGGTATCGCGCCGTTGCAGCAGTACCTGATCGAGGTGGGCGATGGTCGCTTGCAAGCCCTGGGCATCGCCTGGGATACCGAGAAGCACCGCTGGTTTCATCTCTATCCGGGCCAGGGCGTGACCTTCAAGGACCCGCTGCACTGGAGCAAACCTAGCCAAAATGCCAACTTCATGTGCGTCGAGTGCCACACCACCGGTTACAAGCGCAATTTCGATGCCGCGAAAAACACCTTCGACGGCCAGTGGAACAGCCTCGGCGTCGGCTGCCAGGCCTGCCACGGTCCGGCTTCCAATCACCTGGAATGGACGGCGAAAAAGACCGACCTGATCCACGCAGGGTTCGCCGTCGACCTCAAGGACAAGAACGCCACCGTCGAAATCGAAACCTGCGCCCGCTGTCACTCGCGCCGCGCGCCGCTGGGCGATGGCTTCACCGTCGGCAAGCGCCTGATGGATGATTACCTGCCAAGCGCCCTGACCCGCGAGCTGTACGCCCTGGACGGCAAGATCAAGGACGAAGTGTTCGAGCACGGCTCCTTCGCCCAGAGCAAAATGTTCGACAAGGGGGTGCGTTGCAGCAACTGCCACAACCCCCACAGCAGCGAACTCAAGGCACCGGGTAACGGCGTCTGCCTGCAATGCCACAACACCGCTGGCAAGACACCGGTGGCAACCGTCGACGGCAAAGGCCTGCAAGCCAAGAACTACGACTCCATCGAACATACCCGCCACACCATGGGCCAGCCGGGTTCGCAGTGCGTGGATTGCCATATGCCCGGCAAGTTCTACATGGGCAATGACTTTCGGCATGACCACAGTTTCAGCATCCCCAACCCCGAGCGCGCGAAAAAACTCGGCACGCCGGACGCCTGCCTGACCTGCCACCAGGGCAAGGCCAGCGACAAGGTCACCGAGCAGTTCAAGCTCTGGAACACCGCCAACGCCAGCGCCTTGCAAGCCCCACGCTACGATGAAAGCCTGTGGCTGATTCGCAACGGCCAGCCCGGCGCCGCGCAAGCCTTGTACGAGCAACTGCAACGCAGCAACCTGCCGGCGATCCAACGGGCGACGCTGTTGACGGAGTTGCCGCTGTACCCCAGTGAGCAGGCGCTGAAACTGGCGACCAAGGACCTGGCCAACCCGGCACCGCAAGTGCGCGAAAGCGCCATCCGTGCCATTAGCGCATTCCTGCCGCCGCCAGAGCGTGCGCCACTGTTGACGCCCCTGTTGAGCGACCCGGTGAAGGCCGTGCGCATCGCGGCGGCCCGCGACTTGCTCAGCGTCGCCCGCAATGGCTTGGGCAGCGCCCAGGGCAACTGGGAGTCTGCCATCGGCGAATACGAAGCCGTGCAAAAGAGCCTGGCCGAACGCGCCGAAGCCAACCTCAACCTGGCCATGCTGTATCAAGCCAGCGGCCGCAGCGGCGAGGTCGAAGGCTTGTTGCGCACATCACTGCAGCGCGACCCGGACTTCTACCCGGCGCTGGTGACCCTGGTGCAGTGGCTGGAGGCCAATGGTCGCAGCCAGGAAGCCCAGGCGCTAATGGCGCAAAGCCTCAAGGAACACCCCAACGCCGCACTGCTGCAACACACCCAGGGCTTGTCGCTAGTGCGTGCCGGCAAAGCCGAACAGGCCATGCCGTTCCTGCGCAAGGCCGCGCAACTGGAGCCGCAGAGTGCGCAGTACGGCTACGTGCTGGCCGTGGCCCTGCATGACAGCGGCAAGGTCGATGCGGCGTGTGAGGAGCTGGAACGGCTGTTGAAAGTGCAGCCTGCCAACCGTAATGCCCGGCTGTCGTTGATCCAGTACTACCTGGATAACGGCCAGGAACCCAAGGCCCAGGTGCTGTTGCAGGGCTGGAAGAAAATGAACATGGGAGATCCGGCGCTGAAGTGATTGGTGGCTGATCCCAAGGCCCCTTCGCGAGCAATCCCGCTCCCACATTGGATCTGTTCGAGTCACAGATTTTGTGAACTCTGAAGATCAAATGTGGGAGCGGGCTTGCTCGCGAAAACGTCAGCCCTGCCAATGAACAACTTGACTCACCGCCTGACCCAGGTGCCGGATATCCTCGAACGCCTGGCTCAGGTGGATGCACGTCATCCAGACCTCCGGCAACGTGCTTTTGCATGTACAGGCCGTTCTGCACGTCGTACTGATACATGTAAATACCTCAACAGGATTTGGCGCATAACCCTGTAGGAGCGAGCTTGCTCGCGATGGACGTCAACGATAACGCGTGAAACCAGACACCCCGTGGCGCTCTCGGGTTTTTTCGCGAGCAAGCTCGCTCCTACAGAGGCATATGACTATGGACCGATGCTAATCTTCGTAACAGATTCAGCCATATGTGAAAAAACCATATCAGAGAAATACCCCGCGCATTCACGTCATGCTGGTTCTGATCCGCATGTGGCGCGCGATCAACGACGATGGCACGCTGACCTATTCCTTCGTCGAGGCCTTGCAGGCCAGCCACCCGGGGTTCGTGGTGCGTTTTGCCGGGGGTGTGCTGTTCCTCACCGGCATGCTGGTGATGGCATACAACCTGTGGCGCACGGTGCGGGTGGCCGGCGTGGCGTTGGCTGAACGTGAGGCGCAGATAGCCTGATGGCCGAGATCCTGTTGAATATCCTGGGGGTAGTGTTTGGGTGGGTCGCCATCGAATACTGCCTGCGCCATCAGACGGCTGAAAGCCTGAACGATGCCAGTTTGATTCCGTTTGCCGATGATCCGGAGGTTGCGCGGCGGGTGGAAGCCGCGACGGGCAAGACCATCAATGCGGTGGCGCCGCAAGAGCTTCGAAAGGGTTGGGGTAATCTGGAGGTTTGAGGTAAAGCTGAGGACGCCATCGCTGGCAAGCCAGCTCCTACAGGGACCGTACAACCCGTGTAGGAGCTGGCTAGCCAGCCATCGCGGTCTTGGATCAGCCGCGTTCGCGAGGAATCAGGCTCTGCAACTGCTGGGCGAGGAAATTCCCGTCGAAGGCAAAGGTATCGGGGTCTTTCAAGCCATTGGTCTTGCGCCACTGCCAGCTCGTGGACGGCGGCAGGCAGACCAGCGATACGCTGCCATAACGCGCCGCGGTAAACCCCATCACCGCCAGTGAAATCTGACCGCCGACACCCATCACGTCGGGCACGAACTCCACCGGTTTGCCGGCGATCAGGATGCTCAGCTTTTCAGTCTTGAAGGTGGAGCTCTCCACCGGCACGCTCGGCCCCGACGCGACATACGCCTCGCGGCTGACCTCCAGCAAATGGGGCGCCTTGACCGGCTCCAGCCATTGCTGGATCTGGTCGAACAGCTCACCAATGCGCGCCGCCCACTCGCTCGATTGCGTCTCGAACAGCTGCTTCTTGTGCGCTTCGCTTTCTGCGTAGTGGCGAAGCATCTCACCCAGTTGCTGTACATCGTCCATTGCGGTGTTCCTATGGTTGGAGCAGTGCTGCGGACATTGAGCATGGCAGATGCGCGCCACCGACGTACGACTAAACGTACGAGCGGTGGCGTTTACCCCTGGCGAGCGATCAATCGGCTCCGGGCATGCGGCGCAGGCGCGCCATGCTCAAGGTATCGACGAAGGCACCGTCACGCACCGCATAGTCGCGAAACAGGCCTTCGTTTTCGAAACCGAACTTGCGGTACAGGCCGATGGCGGCTTCGTTGTCGGCATACACGCTCAGCTCGACCCGCCGCAGGTTCATCCAGTTGTCCGCGATATCCAGCGCCGCCGCCAACAGTGTCGAACCCACGCCTTTGCCCTGCCACGCAGGTGCAACGCCCATGCCGAAGTTGCCGACATGGCTGCGACGGATACGGGAAAATTGTTCCAGGGTGATGCTGCCGATAACCGTCCCTTGGTGCACGGCCACCAGTTGAAAGACACGCTCGTTGTCCGTCGCCAGGCGTCTGTGCCAGGTTTCGGAGGACGGAAACGGCATTTGCAGCGTTTGACGAGCGACGAGCGGTTCGCGGTAAAGCGCGGTGATGCCTTCAACGTGGGAATCGTTGAGGCGTTCGAGGGTGATGACAGCGTCGGTGGCGGTCATGGGTGATTCATCCTTGAGACAGTCATGGCCAGTTACTCTATACCGCTTTGCACTGGGCGGGAATATAAGAAGAGTACGCCAATTACCAGTGCTGTAGCGGCAAAAAATCCGTGGTGGTATTCGTAGATTCATTTTTAAAACAAACAACCTTTGCTTATTGCGAACTCCTCAAGAGACCAGAGCTCGTTACAAATGTATTAATTTACTACTTGCACGAGTACCAGGCAGCTGGATACTGAACCGTGCACCCACGTTATATTTTGCTTTATTGTTTTGATACCCCCTAACCAAGGAAAGGTTATGATCAAACAATTAGATATTGGCCCCATTGTCATTACTCCCGATACAGAACAGGATTATTCAATCGATGGGTTTGGCGGTGGATATGGACCTCCACCCGTACCTGGATGGACAGCAAGTGTCCATGGAGAAATTATAAGAAGAACTGACAAACTACTCTTTGAGGGAAGCCAGGCAGCAAAAAATGAATATGAGGCAAGCGCAAACTCAACGATCCAAAAAAGTGTAGCGGAGCTTTCCGCAATTGCCGCTGAGGCGGCCATCAAGGATTCAACACCCAGTGGAAAACTGGCATTACAAATAACAGCAATCAAGGCGCTTATTGCGCACAAGGCAAGAGATTACCAAGCCCAACTGGCTGTCGCCCAATCGTACGACGGAGCGGATCCGACGACTGGATTCAGGATGCGCCCTGGAAATTGGCCACCCATCGAATACTACATATTCGCGCAGGACTGGATTAAATCCTACAAGGCGGCATTGAGCGCTCGCCTATTGAATTCGGAAGCGAAAATCCTCAATGACCGTCTAACCGATATCGTTGCCGAATTGATGGCCGTTGAAGAGGCAGAACGGGCACGTCTCATTGCTGAGGCCGAAGCTCAGCGCCTGGCGGCCGAAGCAGCGGAACAGGCTCGACTCACTGCTGAAGCAGAGGCGCAAAGACTCGCTGCCGAAGCTGCTGAACAGGCGCGAATTGCCGCACTGGCGGAAGCCAAGCGCATCGCTGAAGAACAAGCGCGGATTGCCGCTGAGGCAGAGGCTCAGCGGTTGGCAGCAGAACAGGCCCGTCAGCTAGAGGAGGCTATCCGTAGCGCCAATACGTTCCATGCATCTGGGCCACTTTCATCCACAGGCCCGGTTGTATTGACTTCGGCGGGAAACATAGCGGCCATAGAGACGGCACTTACCCTGCAGGCGGCCATCCGTTCCGCCATTGCTGCGTTGACCAGTTTTGTGGCCAGCACCGCTGCGGGTCTATTTGTTGGCGTTTCTGCATTGATCTATTCGCCCAAGCTGGCGAATGGGGAGCTGCCCGGGCGTTACGCATTGAGTATTCCCCTCGCAGATCTGGCGCCTGATCAAGGGCAAGATCTGTCAGCAATTGCCGCCGCTGGTGGTAGCGTTGTTTTGCCCGTTCGTATCAGTTCGAAATCAACGGCGGAGGATCTGTCAGAAGTATTTGTCGCCTTGACCGATGGCGTGAGCGTTCCGGCAAACGTGCGGGTCGTGACTGCTACTTTTAACTCTGAGCAGAATGTCTACAGCGTCCAGACTACAGACACGCCACCGAGAACCTTGACGTGGACTCCCATCGTCAATCCAGGAAACAGCTCAACCACTTCGCCTGCTGAGTTGCCTGCTCCACCGGTTTACACTGGTGCATCGGTTACGCCTGTTGAGGGGAGGATTGACACCTTTCCAGCGGTTGCGGAAGCTGGCTTTGATGACTTCATCACCGTATTCCCGGCAGACTCGGGTCTACCACCGATTTATGTTGTGTTCAGGGATCCGCGGGAGGATGCAGGGGTTGCAACGGGTACTGGGCAAAACGTGTCGGGTGTGTGGTTAGAAACATCGTCGCAAGGTGAAGGAGTGCCAATTCCGACGCACATTGCCGATCAGTTGAGAGGTAGAGAATTCAGGAATTTCAGATCGTTTCGAGAACAGCTTTGGAAAACGGTGGCAAATGACCCGGAGCTAACGAAACAATTCCGGAGCAATAACATTTTCGAGATGAAGAGCGGTCGCGCACCGTTCGTTAAAAAAGGAGATAGAGTCGGAGGGCAAGTCAAATTTGAGCTTCATCATGTAACATACCTATCGAAAGAAGGAAAGGTTTTCGACGTCGATAACATTCGCATAGTCACTCCGAAGCTACACGGCCAGATACATAATGAGAAGAAATCAATATGAGCATTAGAAAATTTGAAGAGCACACAGAAGCAGAGTTTCTGCTGTTTGTTAAAATGATCTGTGAATCGACCTACAAAACGGAAAAAGAACAAGTGGCCGCGGTTTTGGAGTTCGAAGCTATCGCAGAGCATCCAGATGGGTCTGACTTGATTTACTACGCCGCATCCGATGAAGAATCCACCCCGGAAGCTATTGTGGCTAAAGTAAAAGAATGGCGAGCCGCCAATGGCAAACCTGGCTTCAAAACGTCCTAGTCAAAACCTGCCAAGCCCAGTCCCCAGGAAAAATCCCGGCGACTGGGTTATTCGCCTTGTCTAACCTTCGAACCACTCCCGCCGCTCTTCGAAGGTGTCCTGGATCAACTCGACAATCGTCTGCACCTGCACCTCTCCCAGGGATTCGGCATTCACCGCCATCCACAACTGGCGCTGCATCGGCTGGCCGAACAACCCCGGCAAACCGATCAAGGCACGATCAAAGTGGCTCATGTAGCCGGGCAACAGGCCGATGCAGGCGCTGCAACGGACCATCTCCAGCATCAATTCGTAGGAATGCGACTGCACGACCCCGGCCAGGCGCTGGTCGACCAGGTCGTTCCATGGCCGAAAACTGTCGATCTGCCGATCGTGCTGCCATTGCACCAGCATGAAGTCGGCGAGGTCATCGAGGCCTTCCGGCCGCGCGGCGACCCGGGAATAACGCTTGGCGATGTGCGGCACGTAGTCGAGTCGCGCCAGGCAGCGCGGTTCGCTGACGGCGAAACTCGGTCCCGGCATCGGCGAGTCGGGCCCCGCCAGCCACACCACGACATCGGCACTGACGGCCTGCAGGGACAATTCGCTGTCGAGGCTGATGATGTCCAGGCGCGCACTGGCATTGCGTCGCAGCAACCCCACCAGGTCGCGGCCGAGGATGTCGTGCAGGATGGTCTCGGCGACGGCCAGGCGCACCCGTGGCTGCTCGATCACCGGCAAGTCGCGTTCGTGCGCCAGCGCGGTCAGCTGCCTGTGCAGTTGCAGGCCGTCGCGGCTGAGCACCAGGCCGTTCTCCGAAGCGCTGAACAGCGAACACTGCAACTGCCTTTCAAGCTGCGTCAATTGCTGGCGCAACCGGGTCGCCTTGATGTTGAGGCGGCGGGCCGCCTGCATGAAGCAGCCGCAGCGGGCGGTGACGCTGAAGCACTGCGCCAGCAGCGGATCGATCTGCGCCGCGCGGGTGCGCCAGGACGTGGTTTTATCGAAGGCTGCGCGATATTGCGCTACAGGCTGAGCACTGCGGGTTTCCATGAAGGACATCGATGACTCCCTGTCGATCTTTCACCGGGAGCTCCATCTTGCGCATCGTGCATGAAAGACGTGTGACAGGCGCTCAGGCGCTGGGCGTCTGGCGAAAACTCACGGCCAGTCGATTCCAGCTGTTGATGGTAGTGACAGCTATTGTCAAATCGACCAGCTCTCCTTCGCTGAATTGCGCCCGGGCCTGCTCGTAAACGGCATCCGGCACATGGTCCTGGGACAGCAGCGTCACCGCCTCGGTCCAGGCCAGGGCCGCGCGCTCGCGCGGATTGAAGAAGTTGCTGTCGCGCCAGACCACAATCGAATACAGGCGGCGATCAGTCTCGCCCAGGCGCCGGGCGTCCACCGAGTGCATGTCGGTGCAGAACGCACAGCCGTTGAGCTGCGAGGCACGGATCTTGACCAGGTGCAGCAGCGCCGGCTCGATGCTCAGACTGCTGGTCAGGGCTTCCATGGCGATCATCGCTTTCATCGCCTTGGGCGAGGCGCTGTAGTAATCCAGGCGGGGCTTCATGGCGCGATCTCAGGTAGCGACGATGTGCCCCCAAGGTAGTCGTTGATAACCCTGCGTTACATATCCAATTGGGCGAATTTTCCGTGGACCACCGGGCTGCAGACCAATTGGCGGTTTTTCCTGCACGCAACTTATGTATAAACACAAGTTGCGGTTAATCTGGCGCGATGCACACGCGCCTCAACAGCCCAGGAGCCTTGCCGGTATGGAACTACACGTCGTCATTAACGGCCGCAAGGACCTGGCGGGCCAGTTGTACAAGCAACTGCGCAGCGCTATCGAATCAGGCCGCCTGGCAGCCGGTTCGCAACTGCCGCCAAGCCGCCTGCTGGCCGAGCAACTGGGCATTTCACGCAAGACCATTTCCGATACCTATGCCCAGCTGACCTATGAAAACTTCCTCACCGGGGTGATCGGCAAAGGCACCTACGTCAACGCCCGCGCCACGAAAGTCGAGCGCAAGCAGAGCCCTGACGAGCTCGCCGGCTTTGAGGTGATCGAGTCCTGGCGCAAACTTCCGGTATTTCTACGCCACCCCACGTTGGAAGGGTCGCTGCGTTACGACTTCATCGGCGGTGCCACAAGCAAAGGGCAGTTCCCTCAGGACGACTGGCGACGCTGCACGTCCCATGCGTTGCGCCAGATTGCCGGGTCCAAGGGTTTCTACAGTCTGCCTGAAGGCCTGCCGGCCCTGCGTAATGCCATCGCGCAACACATCGCCTTTTCTCGCGGGGTCAATTGCCGGGATGAGGACGTGGTGGTGTGCAACGGTGCGCAACAGGCCCTGGACCTGATTTCCCGGGTGCTGACCCGCCCTGGCAGCATCGTGGCCATGGAAGACCCCGGTTATCCACCGGCGCGCCTGTTGTTCGGCACCCACGGCGCCACTGTGATGGGCGTGCCGGTGGACGCCGAAGGCATTGTGGTGGAGCAAATCCCCCGCGGAACGCGGCTGATCTACGTCACCCCGTCCCACCAGTTCCCCTTGGGCATGCCCATGAGCCAGGAGCGGCGAATCGCCTTGCTGGCCAAGGCCCATGAACTGGGCGCGATCATCATCGAGGACGACTACGACAGCGAATTCCGCTACGAAGGCCGCCCCACGGACTCGCTGCAAAGCATGGATGAACGCGGGATCGTCGCCTATGTCGGGACCTTCTCGAAAACCCTGCTGCCGGAGCTGCGCCTGGGGTACGCGATCCTGCCGCCGGCGATTCTCGAGGCGGTGGTGCGCGCCAAACAGCTCACCGACCTGCACACCTCCACCCTGCCCCAATGGGCACTGGCAAAATTCATCGCCGAAGGCTGCCTGCTCAAGCACATTCGTCGCTGCCACACGATCTACGCGGGCCGGCGTGAGCGTATCCTGGCGCGCATGGCCGGCGATCTCTCGCCCTGGCTCGAGGCGGTGCCGACCACGGCGGGTTTTCACATGGTGGTGCTGTGCAAGGTGCCAGTGGATGTGGCACTGGTGATCGAGCTGGCGAAAAAAGTTGAAGTCGGGCTCTATGCCATCGACAGCTTTTTCTATCAGCAAGCGCCCCAGGCCGGGTTTTTCCTCGGTTTCGGCGCTATCGAGACCCTGGACATCGACATCGCCCTGGATCGTTTTCGGGACATTTTGCAGCAGGTCGCCTGACGGATTGGTCTGCGGCTTTATTAAGCGATTGGCTATTGGTGGTCCGGAGGTGCAGGCCTATCCTGCATAGGCGTTATCCCTCAATGAGCAGGATTCGTCCGGCCTGATTCAGGAGTGTGTGCCAATGTCCTACAACGTGATCAATACCGTAAAGGTGCAGGCCGTCGCCGGCCGCTCGGATGAACTGGGTCAGCAATTGCAAAAAATTGTCGATACCCTGCGCGAACTACCGGGCTGTGAATCCTATATGGTCGACCGCTGCCCTGAGGACAGTAACCGTTGGACCGTCAGCGCCCACTGGCAATCGGAAACGGCCATGCAATCGCATTTCAACAGTCCCCAGGTGCAAGGCTTCATCGACCTGATCGATTGCCAGTTGGCCAACGCCGTCGACTTCAACAGCTTTCCGATCAGATAAACACGGTTAAGATCGCAGTCCCTGGTCGCGCTTGCAGAGTATGGGTACCTCTGCAAACGTGGTCGGGGACTGCGATCTTTTTCGTTCAATCGCCGCACATTGGTCCCCTGTCCTTCCCGAAAATTGGCTGTTTGTTTGTTCCCACCGACGCCATAGATTGGTCCCTGACGACTAACCACTGCAGGTGATCAACCATGAACGTTTTGCGCTTCTCTCTCGCTGCCCTTGCCTTGACCGTTTGCGCCTCGGCGTTTGCCCATGAGGCCGGTGATCCTTCAGAAAAGGTCACGGTGTTGCAGGACCAGATGCTGAAAAACGCCCCAGGCAAAAAGGCTTTGATGATCGAGGTCGACTATAAGCCAGGCCAAGCGTCGATCGCCCACAAACATGACGGCACGGCCATGGCCTATGTGCTTTCGGGGTCGATCACTTCTCAGGTGAAGGGCGAAAAAGAGATCACGTACAAGGCCGGTGAGTATTGGTACGAACCCGCTGGCTCGGAACATCTGGTCTCGAAAAACGCCAGCGCAACCCAACCTGCAAAACTGTTGGTGTTCATGGTGTTGTCGCCCGACGAAAAAGTCCTGGTCCCCTTGAAAAACTGATCGCTGAACGAACAGCCATAAATAAAAAGGCTTTAATCTGCGATTGGGGTCTTTTTATTTCTCCGGGCACTTAACGGCACTTCTTTAAAGCAAATAAAACTATTGATCTACGGATAATAGCGGATATTGGCCATTTCATTCAGTGACTCCCGGTTTAGTCTGAAGTCACTGCCGGCCATGCCCGGCAACTTAACTTTCCGACTGATGTTGTTTCAGTGGAGAAACACCATGAAACTTGCACTTGTCAGTACGTTGACAATAACGGCCCTGTTAACCGGCTGCTCGATTCCCACGGCACCTTCCGCGGTCTCTTCGCTGGACGGCATCTTCACCGCCCCCGTAGGTCGCAGTAGCGCCTCCAGCATTCCCAACGGCCATGACGTTTCCCTGGGCGTGGTCTACAGCCGCAATACCCAGGCCAATCGCGCCTACCTGCAGGAGTACCAGGCCAATGCCGGCACCGGCTTCGGCCAGAGCCTGCTGGTTCAACCGATTCACGATGCGTATGTCGCCACGTCCAAGCCCGACCTGGCGGTGGACTGGGTCAAGGCCTCGCTGCAACGGCAGTTCGGTTCGGTCACGGTGTATCCGGACATGCAGAGCCTCAAGGCGGCGAAACCGGACGTGGTTGCAATCGTCGACAGCCGCAGCCAGTTGATCACCTCGCGCAGTTCGGACGTCGAGGCCAATGTCAGTGCCGACTTCTACGATCGCAACTTCAACTATATCGGCACTGCAAGAGGCCATGACGCCGTAGCACTGAGCCCGGTGTGGGCCGACTATAAACGCAGTGAAGAGATCGTTGCCGATATTAATGAACAGCAGAATGTGCAAGTAAGGGCACTGCAGAAGTTTGACCAGTCGCTCAGTAATTTATTGACCAGGCCGACAGATAAAGTGTCGATGGTTGATAGTGACAAGGGGCAGAAATTGTATTGACCTCATTGCCCCCTTCGCGAACAGTCTCGCTCCCACCTGAGCTCTGCGTACACCGCAAAGCGGTGTGTGTCGGGCCTGCTCGCGAAAGTGGCCGACCTGCCACCACAAAAACTTCATAAAAAGCATCTTCCAAGACGCTTACAGTGTTCAACCATGAAAGCTGATTTCTGTCTACTGTCAACCCTGACAGTAGACAGAAATCACAATGTCGCATAAAAAATAAAGTTCTCTATGTAAAATGCTATCCGCACCGCAAATTAATGGCGTTTTGACTTAAATAGAGCCAATTAATAGTTGAGGACGGAGTAATGAATATGACTGCTGCTCGTGGCGCAGGTGACCTTGATGAAAGTTTTGATAAAGATGGAAAAGCATTCCCTCTTGTATCAAATAATACATTCGGATACGCAAACGACGTGTTGGTTAGCGATAATTCAAAGCTATTCATTCCCGGGAGATTGCTAAACGATTACTCGATTGTCAGCTTGAATACAGATGGATCAATGAACACTGAATTCAACAATACCGGCGTCGTCCAAAGCGTCTTCAAAAATGGTTTCTTCTCCGAAGCTAGACATATTGCAATGACTAGCAGTAATCAAATATTGATATCTGGCTTTTACCATGAAACCGACGTTTTATCTCATCACGCCTTTGCCATGTACCGACAGGATGGAACCATCAATACTGACTTTGGGATTGCAGGCAAGGTTGTTATTCCAACTACCCCCCAGCTGAGAAAACCTCAATTCCCAGCCATTAAGTCCACCCCATGTGCCGATGGAGGAATTCTAGTATGTTCGACTCAAAGTTTACCAAATGGTGAATCCATCGGCATGTTTTATCGTTTACATAAAAACGGCCGAATTGATCATCAATTTGGTGACGGTAACGGTTTTGTTTATATCAGGCACCCTGAACACCAGACATCTATCAATTCAATCCGGGTCCAACCCGACGGAAAGTTACTAGTCGCGGGAACATTGTATGTCATTGATAAGTCTGTATGTTATGTAGCTCGCTGCAATATCGACGGCAAGATTGACATCACCTTCGGCGAAAATGGTTTCTTTCTCGCCCCAGTCATGGGCATCGTCGATCAGATACTGGATATAAACTTGTCTATGGACGGAAGAATTGCGGCCGTCGGCAGCTCAATCGTATCTGGCACGCAACATGGATTGTTACTGTGCCTTACCAACGATGGATGCGTTGATCCTGAGTTCAATGACGGAGCTCCATTATTGACCAAATTGGATGAAAACAACATCGGTGTGAATTTCAGGAATGTAGCCTATCAAGGGAAGGACAAGATAATTGTTCACGGTAATTCACTCGGCGGTGAGGAGGCTGATGTTCTTCTCGCACGCTACTTAACCAGTGGCAAACCCGATCAGACATTCGGAAGCGGCGAAGGATGGGTTCGTACCAAACTGACGGACTCGGTTGATGAAGGCCGTGGAATGTTCATCCAGAAGGATGGTCGCATTGTCGTTTGTGGAGCAGCTTCCATTGACGGAACCTTCATGGGGTTCCGGCAGTTTGCTGCTCGCTATCTGAACTGAGTTACGGGACAGGGAAAAAAAAGCCCCGCATCTCTCAATGCGGGGCTTTTTCAATCAACGCCTGATCAGGCCGCCGGCTCAAGCACTTCGCTGGCAGGTACGGGGGTAGTCACCACCGCTTGCCCGCTCAAAGCCAGGTCCAGCAGTTCACGGTTGGCCACCGCGTACATGGCGTAGTCCGTGCCGCTGGCGGCACGGATTTCCACCAGCATGGCGCGCCAACGTTCGATCATGCTGCCGTGCTGTGCCATCCACAGCGACAGGCGTGTTTCCACGTCCTGGGTGCCGTCGCCCTGTTGCAGGACCGAGATGGTGATCGCACGTTGCTGCCAGTCGACGTCATCGCGGAACGCTTCACGGGCCAGGGCCTGCCAATTGTTTTCAACCGGCAAGGCACTGATCTGTTGCAGGTACCAAGTGATGTCCAGCGCGCTGCCCACGGCGAAGTAGGCCTTGGCCACGTCCGCAGGGTTCTGGCCGGTCACGTCGGAGGCCTCGATGATCGGCAGCAGGGTGTACAGGTGCGAAGTACCCGCCACCATGCGCGCCAGCAACTCCGGTACACCGGCTTCGACGTATGCCTGGTAGCGCGACTGCCAGTTCTCGCGGATCTCGCCACTGAGCAGTTCGTCGAGCTTGAGGCCCAATTCCTTCAGGTGCGGACCGAAGTGCGCGACGTCACGGGCAGCGTTCTGCTCGTTGCGACGGGCACGCAGGAACCAGCGCGTGGCGCGACGGCCCAGACGCATCAGCTCGTCCATCAGCTCCAGTTGCACGTCGGCGGACACCTGGTAGTCCAGGTTTTCAATCTGACGGAACCAGTGCGGGAGATGGAAAATGTCACGCACGATCACGTAGGCACCGGCCACGTTCGCCGGGCTCATGCCGGTCGACTCCTTGAGTCGCTGAACGAAAGTGATGCCCATGTGGTTCACCAGATCGTTGGCGATCTGGGTGCTGACGATTTCGCGCTTCAGACGGTGACGACGCATCGCTGCGGAGAACTTGCTCACCAGGGTTGGCGGGAAAGCGGTTTCCATGTCGCGGGTCAGGTAGTCGTCGTCCGGCACCAGGGAGCCCAGCAGCTGCTCCTTGAGGTCGATCTTGCTGTAGGAGATCAGCACCGACAACTCGGCACGGGTCAGGCCATGGCCTTCGGCGATGCGCTCGTTGATCGCCTCTTCGTTCGGCAGGAACTCGATGGCGCGATCCAGCTTGCCGCGGCCTTCCAGATCGTTCATCAGGCGCTTGTATTCGGCAATCCGCGGCAAGGCGCGACGGGCCGCCAGGGACAGGGCCTGGGTCTGCTTGTAGTTGTTGCCCAAGACCAGGCCACCGACTTCGTCGGTCATGCTCGCCAGCAACTGGTTACGCTGCTTGTCGGTCATGTCGCCGGCCTGAACCACTTCGTTCAGCAGGATCTTGATGTTCACTTCGTGGTCGGAGCAGTCCACGCCACCGGCGTTGTCGATGAAGTCGGTGTTGGAACCGCCGCCATTGAGGCCGAACTCGACACGCCCCAGTTGGGTCATGCCCAGGTTACCGCCCTCGCCCACCACTTTGCAGCGCAGTTCGTTGCCGTTCACGCGCAGCGCATCGTTGGCCTTGTCGCCGACATCGGCGTGGCTTTCGCTGCTGGCCTTGACGTAGGTACCGATACCGCCATTCCACAACAGGTCCACCGGTGCCTTGAGCAAGGCATTGAGCAGTTCGGTCGGGGTCAGCTTGTCGGCCTGAATGTCGAAGCGTTCCTGCATCTGCGGGGAAATCGCGATGCTCTTGGCGCTACGGGAGAAGATACCGCCGCCTTCGGACATGATGCTGGTGTCGTAATCCGACCAGGCCGAACGCGGCAGGTCGAACAGGCGCTGACGCTCGGCGAAGCTGGTCGCCGGATTCGGGTTCGGGTCGATGAAGATGTGCATGTGGTTGAATGCCGCGACCAGTTGCAGTTTGTCGGACATCAACAAGCCGTTACCGAACACGTCACCGGCCATGTCGCCGACGCCCACCACAGTGATGCTGTCTTCCTGGACATTGATGCCGCGCTCGCGGAAGTGGCGTTGTACGCCGACCCACGCGCCCTTGGCGGTGATGCCCATTTTCTTGTGGTCGTAACCGGCCGAACCACCGGAGGCGAACGCGTCACCCAGCCAGAAGCCGTAGTCGATGGCGATGCCGTTGGCGATGTCGGAGAAGGTCGCGGTGCCCTTGTCCGCGGCGACGACCAGGTACGGGTCATCGTTGTCATGGCGCACGACGTTGGTCGGCGGCACCAGGGCGCCGTCCTTCAGGTTGTCGGTAATGTCCAACAGGCCCGAAATGAAGATGCGGTAGCAGGCGATGCCCTCGGCCGCGATCTCGTCACGGCTGCCGCCCAGTGGCAGGCGACGCGGCAGGAAGCCGCCCTTCGCACCCACCGGCACGATCACCGAGTTCTTCACTTGCTGGGCTTTTACCAGGCCCAGGACTTCGGTACGGAAGTCTTCTTCACGGTCGGACCAGCGCAGGCCGCCACGGGCGACGTTGCCGAAGCGCAGGTGCACGCCTTCGACCCGTGGCGAGTAGACGAAGATCTCGAACTTCGGCACCGGTTTCGGCAGTTCAGGGATCAAGTGCGGGTTGAACTTGAAGCTGAAGTACGACTTGTTATGGCCGTTGGCGTCGGTCTGGTAGAAGTTGGTGCGCAGGGTGGCCTTGATCAGGTCCAGGTAGCGACGCAGGATGCGGTCTTCGTTGAGCACCTGGACGTCGTCCAGCGCGGTCAGGATCGCATGTTCCAGACGCTGCTCGAGATCGTCGCTGCTCAGCTTGCGCGCCAGGTAGAAACGGGTCTTGAACAACCGGGTCAGTTCGCGAGCGATGTCGGTGTGGTTGTTCAGGGTGCTGGCGATGTAGCCCAGGTCGAAGCCCAGGCGGATCTGCTTGAGGTAACGGGCGTAGGCACGCAGCAGCGCCACGTCACGCCAAGGCAGGCCGGCGGTCAGGACCAGGCGGTTGAACGCATCGTTCTCGGCATCGCCGCGCACGATATGGACGAACGCGTCCTGCAGGGTGTCGTTGAGTTGCTGGATGTCCAGGTCCAGGCCTTCGGCTGCGGTGAAGGCGAAGTCGTGGATCCAGAACTCGCGGCCATTGGTGTGACGCAGGCGGTACGGGAATTCACCCAGCACGCGCAGGCCGAGGTTTTCCAGGATCGGCAGGACGTCGGACAGCGCCAACGGGGTGTCGGCGTGGTACAGCTTGCAATGCAGCTCCCGCTGGCCGACCTGGCCCAGCGGCTGGTAGAAGCTCATCACCAGCGGGTTCTTGTCGTTGAGGCTCAGCAGGTGCTGCATGTCGACCACAGCCGAATGCGCGGCGAAACGCTCGCGGTAACCGGCCGGGAAGCCTTTCGGGAAGTCGGCCAGCACGTTGGTGCCCTGGGCCTCGCCGAAGCTTTCGACGGTCAGCGCCGAGTAATCGTCCTGCCAGCTGCGGCAGGCCTGGATCACTTCGTTTTCCAGTTGCTGCGGATCGATGTCGATGCGGTTTTTCGGGTCGACGCGCAGGATCAGCTGCACACGGGCCAGCACGGACTCGGAGAAGAAGGTCCAGAACTCGCAATCCGAGGCCTTCAGGCGATCCATCAGCACTTGCTGGATCTTCTGCCGTACTTCGGTTGAGTAGATATCACGCGGCACGTAGGCCAGGCAGTAGCAGAAACGACCGTACGGGTCCTTGCGCAGGAACACGCGGATCTTGTTGCGTTCCTGGATCTGCACGATTGACATCACGGTGCTGAACAGCTCGTCCACCGGCGTCTGGAACAGGTCGTCGCGCGGCAGCACTTCGAGCACCTGGGCCAGTTCCTTGCCCAGGTGAGCCTTGGCCTGGAAGCCGGAACGGCGTTCGATTTCCGCGACCTTGCGGCGGATGTACGGGATGACCCGCACGCTCTCGCCATACACCGACGAGGTGTACAGGCCCATGAAACGGCATTCCTTGATGACCTTGCCGTTGGCGTCGATTTCACGGATCGACACGTAGTCCGGGTAAGCCGGACGGTGTACACGGCTTGGGTGCGCCGCCTTGGCGAACGACAGCAGGGTCGGTTCGCGCAGGTAGTTGACGGCGTAGTCTTCGATGCGCAGGTCATCGTAGCTCAGGCCGGCGCGCAGCAGTTTGGTCAGTCCGAGGAAGGAGTCCTTGTCATAGACGATGTGGCCGCCATCGGCTTCATCGCTGACCACGAACTCTTCGTAGCCGAGGAAGGTGAAGTGGTTGCCCACCAGCCATTCCAGGAAACTCTTGATTTCGCTCTTTTCGTCGGCATCGACGGCGAACTGGCTGTTGTCCAGGTTGGTGAGGATTTCCTGGACCTTGGCTTTCATCGGCTCGAAATCGCCCACCGCCACGCGCACTTCAGCGAGCACCTGCTCCAGCTCTTTGGCCAGCACGTTCAGTTCGGCGTTATTGGCGCAACGGTCGATTTCCAGGTACATCAACGACTCTTGCAGCACGTCGTCGCCCTGGGTGCCTTTTGGCAGGATTTCCAGCAGCTCGCCCTTGCTGCCACGACGCACGCTCAGCACGGTGGTCTGCAGGGTGTGGATGCTGTAGCCGCGACGGTTCAGCTCGGTGCGCACCGAGTCCACCAGGAATGGCAGGTCGTGGTGCAGCACTTCGACCGCGGTGTGGGTCGACTGCCAGCCGTGGCGTTCGTAATCGGGATTGTAGACGCGCACTTGCGGTTGCGCGTGATCGAAGCGCTCAAGCAGGCGCCACGCAGAAAGAGTACAGCCAGCGAGGTCAGACAACCGACGTTGGGTCAGTTCATCCAGGGAAATGATGCCGAAGAATTGTTCAGCGAACAGCGCCACTTGTGGCAGTGCCTGTTCACTGATGTGCTGCGCCAGTGCCGCTTGCAGTTGGTGCTGGAAGTCGGCTTTGCTGGCTGCGGTGAAGAACGCCATCTGTGGTACTCCGCTTGGGCTTGTTATTGATGAAAGCGTCGCGCGTAACACCCCTGTTCGGGGCTATGTTTCAAAGCTATCCGTCACCCTGCTCCTGATTCTCGGGCAGAGGAAACAGGGCGACAGGAGGGTGAAGCTAAACGAGACACTCGGGTCACATTCACCTTCCGTGAATGGGCATCTGCAAAAGCGACTGGGCTGCGTGCAGCGCAATGCCTTTACGGGTGCTCATCCGTTGCGCAGCTTAACGAGTGCGGCAAGCCCCATGCTTGCGGTGCTGCGACATATTCGGTCAACGGTACGCTGCTCTGCAGGCGCGCCTTGAACAACACTAGCAGCCGAAGGCGATTTCGGGGCTGATTGCACAGTTTTTGCGGGACAACCGTACCAGAACGGCAGGCCCGGACGCGCCCTCCCCGCCCCAACCAGAAATTGACAACATCCATGATCGCCGAACCGACCATGGACGCTAATGCTGCTCATTGAAGGAACCTCGACCGATTCAGTCGATCAAGTCATCGAACGCCTGAAATCGGCTCACTGTCGCGCAGTCGTAACAGAGCATTTGAATCGTCTTCTTGTCCATGCTGGCATCGACGTTGGTTGAATCACATTCACGACAGAACAGCTGCAGATGCCCGACCTGGTCCGCCGTGCAGCCATTGCCAGAGAAAAACCGTGGCACCAGTTCGTCACGCCAGTAGAGGCCCGGGGACTTGGAGAAACCTGCTCCGCTGTCCTTGAGTACCACGTCATACAGGATTCGGTGCAAGGCCGACTGCGGCACTCGCGAATCGCGATAGGCGGTTTTGCGCCAGTTTCGCGCCTTTGCATCCTGCGCCGTGCCCAACATGTTGCCCGGGATGGTGTTGCAAGCGTGGTTACGGCCCTTGGAATTGCCGGTGGCGTAGAAATGCGCGGCATTCTTCACCGCCAACCGCGCAAAGTAGTAGATGTGGCTCACCGAAAAGTCCTGCAGAAGCTGGCCGACAACGGTTTCGGCGCGCCCCTGGGCACTGAATACAAAACTCACTTCACTGGCCAGGATCTGGATGTACTGAAGCGACTCGTCCCGGGCCAGGCTCAACATCAAGGCGTACAATTCGCTTTTCCAGGCGGGCTGAACACTGCCTGACAGCTCTTGATACAAAGCTCCGTACAGTGCGTCGCGAGTGCCGCGCATGCCGGGTTCCAATGCGACATTGGGTAGCCAGCGCACGGAGCAGAAGTCTTTGATCTGGTAGCCGGACGCCCGATCGAAGGCCTTGATGTCGCCATCCAGGTCGACGTCCAGCGCTCCGGTCTCGTGCAGGTTCCTCACCAGCGCTTCACTGGCCTCATCAGTGGGTGCCAGAGGTTCGCTCCTGACCCCGGTGGCGAGCGAGGCAATGCGCTCGCCACCGTCGACCTGGCCGTCGTCGAGCAAGGCGAGCAGTGCCAGTTTCTGGACGAAGCCCAGCGATGCATAAGGCACCGACGGACGCGGCGTGGCGTAGCGTTTCTGCAGCTCGAGACGATCGCGCTGCGCCTGGGCGGCGATTTCCTGCTGGCGCAGCTTGTAGCACTCATTGCAGGTACAGCGCTTGATTCGCCCTTGGTGGCCAGGCTCATGGTGATAGTGCTCGCAACGCACGCACTTGAAAGGGTTACGAAGTGAGACAGGGGTACCCTTGGCGTGCCGGCGCACCCACATGGGCAGGTCGCAGTAGGGGCAGGTCAGGTCCTTGCTGATGATCGGCGGCAATATCTTCAACAGACTGCGGACTTCAGGCGCAATGTTGAACTCGATTTTCAGGTCGGCACTTTTTTCACCGTCCAGATAGCGCTGGTACAGTTGCTCGATTTGTTCCTCGGACAGGTGCTTGATCTCATCTGCCCGTTCGAAATACTGACTCATCGAAAGAGGTCCTTTTTACATGATTGACTGCGCAATCCTTTGCGTCTGGGCGATCACGCTAAGGGATTGAAATGCGCAAAGACAAGTAAAAAACCTGCTTCCTGGCGTTATTTTCAGGGTTCGCAAACCTCCTGCAACAGGATCGGAAATTTCCTATGGCAAGTTAGGAAAAGTCCGTGAGAAGTACCCCTCATCATTCACAGGGTCTAGTTGTAACGGCTTTTCGATACATCAGAGTGATAATGGAAATCGGTGTTTTCCCGCCACGTCAGCAACCTGAGGCAGCAGAAATATCCGTGGACTGGCAGAATTGCATTTTTTTACGTTCATCACGCTCGCCGAGCCAGGAATTCCCCATGCAAATGACCACCGCCCTCTTGATCGTCAACCCTTGCGATGAAGAAGAAGACGACATGGCGATGCTGTGCTGCCATAGCGAAAAGGGTGAGATGTTTCTCATGAGTCGGTATCCGGATGAGGATGAGCTTGAGATCACCCTCGATGGCGAGCCTTCGACCCTGGATGGCGTGAAGGTTACCCTCAGCCCTACCCTGCTGAAGATCGAGATCGCCGCGGCGGATGCCGATGCGTTGAATGGGGATGATGTGCTGGAGATCACTTTTAACCCGGACATGGTGGATCTGGCGGAGGTTCAGGAAACCCTGAAGAATATCCTTGACGGTACCGGGACCTTTATCAGTCAGATTTGATGTGTCTGAACCGGCCCTATCGCTGGCAAGCCAGCTCCTACAGTGACCGATGTGTTGCACTGATAGCATCCACACCGCCAATAACTGTAGGACTGCGGCGCGACGATTCGACTTGCCAGCGATGAGGCCCTGACAGTCACCTCAGGACTGTCGCCCTGCAAAAACCAGCAAATCCCCAACCATTTCCCGCATTTTGCACAAAATGCCGTTAGTCGCCGCCCCCCGCGATGGATTAAAGTAACGCCCCCAGCCCTGGCGTTATACGAACGTCTTCGGTCACCCTCTCCAGGAACAGTCATCGATGGAACATCGTGAAGCGCTGCTAGCGCTGCGAACCTTTCTTTCAACGCAGATTCTCGGCCAGGAAAAACTCATCGAGCGCTTGCTCATCGCCCTGCTTGCCGACGGCCACATGCTGGTTGAAGGGGCCCCTGGCCTGGCCAAGACCAAGGCCATCAAGGAACTGGCAGAAGGCATCGAAGCGCAGTTCCATCGCATCCAGTTCACCCCCGACCTGTTGCCCGCCGACATCACCGGTACCGAGATCTATCGCCCGGAAACCGGCAGCTTCGTGTTCCAGCAGGGCCCGATCTTCCACAACCTGGTGTTGGCGGACGAAATCAACCGTGCCCCGGCCAAGGTTCAATCGGCATTGCTCGAAGCCATGGGTGAACGCCAGGTCAGTGTCGGACGCAGCACCTATGAGCTTTCGCCGTTGTTCCTGGTGATGGCCACGCAAAACCCGATCGAGCAGGAAGGCACCTACCCGCTGCCCGAAGCGCAGCTGGACCGTTTCCTGATGCACGTGAAAATCGGTTTTCCGGACGCGGCTGTCGAACGCCGCATCCTGCAACAAGCCCGTGGCGAAGCCTTGAACGGCGAAACCAAGCCCGAACGCCGGGTCAGCCAGCAGGCGATCTTCGCCGCACGCAAGGAGATTCTCGGCCTGTACATGGCCGACGCCGTGGAGGAATACCTGGTGCAACTGGTCATGGCCACGCGCACCCCGGCCAAGTTCGATCCGGAAATGGCCGAATGGATCGCCTACGGCGCCAGCCCCCGCGGTTCGATTGCCCTGGATCGCTGCGCCCGGGCGCACGCCTGGCTGGCCGGGCGCGACTTCGTCAGCCCCGAAGACATCCAGGCGGTACTGTTCGATGTATTGCGCCACCGCATCATTCTTTCCTTTGAAGCCGAAGCCGCCGGTATCGACCAGGACCGGGTGGTCCAGCGGATTCTCGACGTCGTAGCCGTCGCTTGACCCCGATGAACGCCATCCTGCCGCCCGAACCGGGCATCCGTGTCAGCCTCGCCGAGTTGATCGAGATGCGTCATCGCGTGCGTGAAGTGCAGCTGTTTTCCACACCGAGCCAGCGCAGCCCGCTGATCGGCCTGCACCACTCCAAGCTGCGGGGCCGTGGCGTGGATTTCGATCAGGTGCGGGTTTATCAAGCCGGCGACGACGTGCGCAGCATCGACTGGCGCGTCACCGCCCGGACCCAGGAACCCCACACCAAGCTGTTTCACGAAGAACGCGAGCGGCCGATCTTCATCATGGTCGAGCAGAGTCGTCGGTTGTTCTTCGGCTCGGGGCTGATGTTCAAGTCGGTGCTCGCCGCCCAGGCCGCGAGCCTGATCGGCTGGGCCGCGCTGGGGCATAACGACCGGGTCGGAGGCCTGGTGTTCGGCGACAATGAGCATTACGAAATCAAGCCAAGGCGCAGCAAACAGAGCCTGTTGCAGCTGCTCAACCGCCTGGTGCGGGTCAACCAGTCGCTGCACACCGAAAGCGAGCCCGATCGCGATGCGTTCGGCATTGCCTTGCGCCGCGCGCGGGAGGTGTTGCGGCCCGGCAGCCTGGCGATCGTGATCTGCGACGAGCGCGCCTTGTCCGAAAGCGCCGAACAACAGCTGAGCCTGTTATCGCGCCATTGCGACCTGTTGCTGCTGCCATTGTCCGATCCGCTGGATCATGCCCTGCCTGCCGCCGGACTGTTGCGCTTCGCCGAGCGTGGCGCACAACTGGAACTCGACACGCTCAACTTCGACCTGCGCCAGACCTACCGCGCCCAGGCCGAAGCGCGCATCGCCCGCTGGGAGCTGCTGGCACAGAAGCTTCGAGTGTTGTTGATGCCGCTGAGCACGCAAAGTGAAATGGTCGAGCAACTGCGCGAGTACCTCAACCCACAGCAGCCGGGGAAAGGTCGATGAGCAGTCTCGAGCAGTTGCAGCCACTGATTTCTCCGCCCCCCGTGGAGTTCTGGCCGCCGGCACCGGGCTGGTGGTTGCTGCTGCTGTTGCTGCCGGCCATCGGCTTTGGCCTGTGGAAGCTGCGGCACCTATTGACTCGCCAGCAACCGGTAGCCCCCGTCGAACAACCGCTGGACCCGGTGCGCGTGGCCGCACTGGCGGAACTGGCGCGCATGCCCAAACCTTACGACGGCGCGCCCGCCGGTGCCTGGCTGCAGCAACTCAATGGCCTGCTCAAGCGTCTGTGCCGCAACCATTACCCCTACAGCCAGAGCCATACCCTCAATGGCCGCAAATGGCTGGCTTTTCTCGACAACCGCTGCCCCGCTGCCGGCCTGACCCGCTGGATGGTGCTGGTCGAAGGCGCCTACAAGCCCGAATGCAAGCTGGACGACAAGGCCATCGCCGGCCTGACCCAGGCGGTCGACACCTGGATTCGCAAACATGTTTGAGTTCGCCTGGCCGTGGATGTTCGCCCTGCTGCCGCTGCCCTGGTTGATGCGTGTGCTGTTGCCGGTGGCCGACAGTGGCGAACCGGCACTCAAGGTCAGTTTTCTCGCTGACCTCGAAGGCCTGGCCAAACGCCGCGCCCGGGCCAACTTGCCCGCCTGGCGTCAGCAGGCGCCGTTTTTGCTGCTCTGGTTGCTGCTGCTGAGCGCCGCCGCGCGCCCGCAATGGCTCGGCGAGCCGTTGCCGATTGCAGCCAGCGGGCGCGACCTGCTGGTGGCGGTGGACGTGTCCGGTTCGATGGACTTTCCCGATATGCAGTGGCAGGACGATGACGTCAGCCGCCTCACCCTGGTCCAGCATTTGCTCGGCGATTTCCTCGAAAGTCGCGACGGCGACCGGGTCGGGCTGATCCTGTTCGGCAGCCGGGCGTACGTGCAGGCACCCCTGACGTTTGACCGGCATACCGTGCGCGTCTGGCTCGACGAAGCGCGTATCGGCATCGCCGGCAAGAACACCGCCATCGGTGACGCCATCGGCCTGGCCCTCAAGCGCCTGCGACAACGCCCGGCGCAAAGCCGCGTGTTGATTCTGGTCACCGATGGCGCCAACAACGGCGGCGAAATCGATCCGCTGACCGCTGCGCGCCTGGCGGCCAAGGAAGGGGTGAAAATCTACCCGATCGGTATCGGCGCCGACCCGGAAGAAAGCGGCACCCCCGGTTTCCTGGGGATCAATCCGAGCCTGGATCTTGACGAACCCACCTTGAAGGCGATCGCCGACGCCACCGGCGGCCAGTACTTCCGCGCTCGCGATGGCCAGGAACTGCAAGCGATCAAGGGCACCCTCGACAAACTGGAGCCCGTGACCCAGCAACCGACCCAGGCCCGTCCGGCCCAGGCGTTGTACCACTGGCCGCTGGCGCTGGCGTTGTGGCTGAGCATGCTGCTGGTGGTGCGCGAGCTGTGGCCGGACAACCCGCTGCAACGATTTTTCACCAAGGACCTGTTCTTGCAATCGCCATTGCCTGACTGGCGCCAGCGCCTCAAACGCCTGCGCCTGCGGAGGCGCCGATGAGCGCACTCTGGCCGTACTTTTTCCGCCCCTGGTGGCTGCTGTCGCTGCCGCTGCTTGGCTGGTTGCTCTGGAAACTGTGGCATCGGCAGAAGCGCGCGGGGCGCTGGCAGATGATCCTGCCGCCGGCGTTCCATGCGGCGTTGCTCAGTGGCGGCAGCGGACGCGAAAGCAAACTGCCGTGGATCGCCCTGGGCCTGGCCTGGTCGATCGCTGTCGTCGCATTGATCGGACCGAGCTTTTCCCGCGTCGAGCAGATCAGCCAGAAACCCGCTGACCCGCTGGTGGTAATCCTTGAGCTGACCCCGCAAATGCTCGCCACCGACGTTCAGCCAAACCGCCTGGAACAGGCCCGGCGCAAACTCTTCGACCTGCTGCAAAGCCGCAACGACGCGCAGACTGCAATCGTCGTCTACGCCGGCAGCGCCCACACCCTGGTGCCGCTGTCGGACGACCTGTCCACCAGCCGCAACCTGCTCGATGCGCTCAAGCCGTCGTTGATGCCCGAAGCCGGCCAGCGTGCCGATCTGGCGGTGGTCAAGGCCCTGGCCTTGCTGGAACAGGCCGCACTGGGCGACGGTCGGATCCTGTTGATCGGCACTTCCCTGAGCGAACCGGAGCGCCTGGGCATCAGCCGCGCCTTGAGCGGCAAGTCGACGCAATTGCTCATGCTTGGCATCGGCACCGCCGACGGCGCCCCAATCACCCAGGAGGATGGCAGTTTCCTCAAGGACGAACAGGGAGCGATCCTGGTGTCGCGCCTGGATGAGCCCGGCCTGAAGGCCTTCATCAACGAGCTGGACGGACACTACCGCCACGCGCGCCTGAGCGATGGCGATCTGCGCGCCCTCGGCCTGCTCGACGGGCCGCGCAACCTGCGCAACGACGGCCAGACCCTGCGCCTCGACACCTGGGCCGACCAGGGCTACTGGCTGCTGTTGCCGCTGCTGTTGCTGGCCGCCTGCGCCGGTCGTCGCGGTTGGTTGTTCTGCCTGCCGCTATTTTTCATGCTGCCGCAACCGGGCTATGCCTTCGACTTCCAGGACCTGTGGCTGCGCCCCGACCAGCAGGGCCAGCACTTGCTCAAGCAGAAACGCCCGGCCGAGGCGGCCCGGCACTTCGAAGATCACCAGTGGCAAGGCGTGGCTCTCTACGAAGCCGGCGACTACACGGGCGCCGCCCAGCGGTTCGCCGAGGGCAACGACGCCCACGCCCACTACAATCGTGGCAACGCCCTGGCCAAAAGCGGCGAGCTGGAGGCGGCCGTGGATGCTTATGAACAGGCCCTCGAACGCCAACCGGATCTGCGCCCGGCCCTGACCAACAAGGCCCTGGTGGAAAGCCTGCTCAAGCAGCAAGCCACCGCGCCCGCCCCTGACAAAGCCGCCAATGAGGAGGCCGCCGATTCGGCGCAGGAAACACCACCCAGTAGCGTTGCGCAGCCGTCGACAACGGGTGAGCCGCAAACCGCTGGCGAACCGACCCAAGCCGCCACCGAGCCGTCCGCCACAACACCGCCGCGCCCCGGCGCCAACGAGGTCCCGGGCAGCGAACTGGGAGATGAACAGCACACCATTGCCCCCATGCCCCCGACCAGCGACAGTCTCGATGCCGAGCAGCAGCAGGCGCTGGAGCAATGGCTCAGGCAGATCCCGGACGACCCGGGTGAATTGCTCAGACGCAAATTCTGGTACGAACAGCAACAACATCAGGATCAGGGAAAAACTCGATGACCCGCTTCACCGCCTTCATGCTCGCCCCGCTGCCCGCCTTGCTGCTCTGTGTCGTGCAGGCCCAGGCAGCCGAGCTGGTCGCCAGTGTCGACCGGGCTCGCCTGAACTCCGGCGAGACCATCGAACTGACCCTGGAATCCAACGACGTGACCCAGTTCGGCAAGCCGGACCTGACGCCACTGGAGCCCCTGTTCGAAGTGCGTGGCACCCGCCAGGTCAACCAGTTGAACACCCTCAATGGCGACAACCAGGCCACCACCCGCTGGATCGTCACCCTGCTGCCCTTGCACAACGGCACCCTGGTGATCCCCCCGCTCGCGCTGGGCGACGTGCAGAGCCAGCCGATCACCGTGCAAGTGGTCGAGAGCGACACCCAGGCGAGCCCGAACAAGCAGGCAGCTGTGTTCATCGACGCCAGCCTCGATCAGACCACCGTGTACGTGCAGGCCCAGGCGATCCTGACCTTGCGCATCTACCATTCGGTGTCCCTGTACGACGACAGCAGCCTGCCGCCCTTGCAAATTCCCGACGCGCGCATCGAACAGCTCGGCGAGTCACGCACCTACGAGAAAGACATCAACGGCATTCGCCATGGCGTGATCGAGATGCGCTACGCGATCTACCCGCAACACAGCGGTGAACTGATCATCCCGGCGCAGATATTCAATGCCGCACTGGTGGAGGCGCAGCCCGTGCAGGACGCCAGCGCCCAGGCGCCGAAATCCGGCAAGTTGATGCGCGTCAGCTCCGGCGAGATCCTGCTGACGGTCAAGGCCAAACCCATCACCTATCCCGCCGACCTGCCCTGGCTACCGGCTCGCAGCCTGACCCTGAGTGAAAGCTGGAATCCAGAGCCGGAACACGTCCAGGTCGGCGATTCGCTCACCCGCAGCCTGACGGTCAAGGCCGAAGGCCTGGCCAGTTCACAGCTGCCGCCCCTGCCCGGCACCGAGGTCAGTGGCCTGCGGCGCTATCCCGATCAACCGGTGCTGGGTAACCAGAATACCGAACGAGGCCTGGTGGGCAGCCGCGAAGATCGCGAAGCGCTGGTGCCTTCGCGCAGCGGCGCCATCGACTTGCCGTCGGTCGAGGTGGTCTGGTGGAACACCTTCGAAGACCATCTGGAGCACAGCAGCCTGCCCGCCCGGACCCTGCAGGTGGCGGCCAATCCGAGCCTGCTGGTCGATACTCCGGCCGGCGCCACACCAATGGACAGCAGTGCCAGCAACGAAACCCTCTGGCGCTGGAAACTCAGCACCCTGATCCTCGCCTGCACCACCCTGCTGGGGTTCGGCCTCTGGTGGCGGGCACGCTGGCAACCGGCAATCCTGCGGGCGGCACAAACCGGCCCGAGCCCACGCACGGTGCTCGACGACCTCAAGCGTGCCTGCCAGGCCAACGATTCCCACGCCACCCGCCAGGCGCTCGACGCCTGGGCCCGCCAGCAACCGGAAACCCTGGCCGACATGGCCGCCCGCTTCGTCCCGCTGTCCGACGCCCTCGACGGTTTGAACGGCGCTCTGTACAGCGAAACCGGCCAGCATTGGCAAGGGGAAGATTTGTGGCGGGCGATCCGGACGATTCCGATTGCCGAACGGGTTCAGGATCCGGTTGGGGACAGTGGGTTGCCGCCGCTTTATCCGAAATAAAATCAAAAGATCGCAGCCTGCGGCAGCCCCTCCAAGGGCTGCCGCAGGCTGCGATCATCAAGGCCTTTCAGCAAAGCACAATGAGTCCGTCAAAGGTCAGGCCAGTTTGACCCAAAGCACATTGTCGCCCACCCCAGGGGCCCAGTCTTCTACGTAGGAGGTGTGTGCCTGAAGGCAGGACCAGTTCTTTGCAGCGTGTCTCACTCGCTGGTCTTTTGCATACTGAGTGTTCAGTTTCCATGCCGGATACTCGCCCCCGCCACTCTCAGTGCTGACGCTCAGAACGTTACTGGACGACGAAAGCTTGTTGTTCAGGTCGCGCGCTTTCACCGCGTAACGGTATGGGGTGTCTGGTGTGAGGCCAGAGTCGACAAAAGAGGTCTGAGTGACGCTCACGGTTTTGATATGAATGTCGTCCCGATAGATCAGATAGTCGACTATTGGGTCCGCGCCGGTGGATGCCCCCCACATCAGGCTGACACTGTGTGTGGTCTGGCCCATGCTGTGCAGGTTCGTCGGAGCGGTAGGCCCCGCTCCACCTTCTGGCAAGGTGTGCACTTGAATCGGCCGGCTGGGCGCAGAGATATGGCTGCGATCGTCGACCGCGCTGATGGCATATGTGTACTGGGTTTCAGGCGCCACGCTGTTATCGGCAAAAGCAAGATTCGGAGCGTCTACATCAACCAAAAATCTTCCGTTACGCGAAATGCGGTAGGAGGCGATCGGAAAGGGACCGGTTCCTGCATTCCAATTCAACAGTACCTGCTTGTCAGTGACCTTGACAGCAGCCAGTCCAGTCGGTGGATCCGGCCGTTCACCGCCGCCTTCCGGTGGCACGAAATTCAGATCAATCACTTGGTAAAAAGCCATGGAAGTGTTGGCCACTTCCCAGACGGCCAGCAATGCGTGGTACCCGTCCCGTTCCGGTAGTGGGACACCATGGGTGGTGGGTGAAGCGGGCAACATTTGCTCGCCATGGGACCAATGCGGTTGCAGGTTGATTTGCACTGTGTAAAACGGCTCCGCTTCAAACTGGTCGCGCGACAGGACCTTGTCAGGATCCCAACCTTCCCTGGTCATGAAATAGTTCCAGCGCCGGGTCGCGTGCTTCGCGCTGAAACGCCAGGAAATGTCCAGCGTTTCGCCACTTCGCACATCATGTTTTTTCCAATGACTCCCTGGTTCATCCAGTTGTGCACCGGTCAGTTGATTGGCACTGGCAATTTTTCCATCCGGAGGCGGCGGGACGTTGGCGTCGTCATCTTTGGCAAAAGTATCCCTGAGCCCGCCGGCAGTCAGAGGAAAAAACTTGCCGGACTCGCGTTGGTTCAGAGCCCCTAAGTCGAGTCTCCCCGCGAGCCACTCAAAATGTGCCCGTGAAGAGGGAGAAAAAACGTGGCCATGACGCGCATTGTTGCTTCTACTGATAGAGTTCGGACGACCCTGTGACATAGTATTTCTCCATTAACAATCGTAGTAACTTCGATAACCCTGGAATCACATGTAACGCCCTAACCACATCAGCTACTGTCCGACCTGCCTCGCCTCCCTTCTATTGGAAAGCACACCCTGTCGCTTGCACTGTAAGGCTCCATGCTCGAATCCATTGAATACCCGGCTCGCCCTGGCGCCTACTGACAGATCTGACAGTGGGGACAGACGGTCGCAGGTTTTCAACACCGAATGCAGACGTCTTGACCTTCAAAGGTGTTCTGCAACAACAGTCTTTTGCCAGTAAACTCTCTCCCCTTTCGCCGCTGTCATTTGTCTTCGCGGCCATCACCTTTTTTGTAGCGGAGTTGCCCTTGCGTCTGTTCCACACCTCCGACTGGCACCTCGGGCAGAACCTGCACGGCCAGGATCGCGATTTCGAGCACGGCTGTTTTCTCGACTGGCTGCTGCGCCAGCTCAAACTGGATCAGCCGGATGTGCTGCTGATCGCCGGCGACATCTTCGACACGGTCAACCCGCCGGTCAAAGCCCAGGAACGCCTTTACGACTTCATCGTCAGCGCCCATGAGCAGCAACCCTTGCTGACCATCGTGATGATCGCCGGCAACCACGATTCCGGCTCACGCATCGAACTGCCCGCGCCCTTGATGCGCCGCTTGCGCACCCATGCCCTGGGCCGCGTGCTGTGGCTGGATGACGGGCAACTGGACGCCGAGCGCCTGTTGCTGCCACTGCCAAATGCCCAAGGCGACATTGCCGCTTGGTGCCTGGCGCTGCCGTTCCTGCGCCCGGCCGAAGTCACGGGCGCGCATCTGGGCGACAACTACCTGCGCGGCATCGGCCAGGTTCACGAATGGCTGATTGAAGCGGCCAATGCCAAACGACAGCCCGGGCAGGCACTGATCGCCATCAGCCATGCGCACATGGCCGGTGGTTCGGTGTCGGAAGACTCCGAACGCAGCCTGATCATCGGCAACGCCGAAGCGCTGCCCGCCAGCCTGTTCGGACCGACCATCAGCTACGTCGCCCTGGGGCATTTGCACAAGCCACAGAAGGTCAACGGCGAGGAGCGCATTCGCTACAGCGGCTCGCCCATTCCGTTGTCGTTCTCGGAGATCGGCTACCAGCATCAGATTCTCGTCATCACACTCAACGGCGAAACCCTGGTCAGCGTCGAACCGAAACTGATCCCTCGCTCAGTGAACCTGCAACGTATCGGCCCTGCGCCCCTGGCCGACATCCTTGTGCAACTGGCCGACCTGCCGATCATCGACCTGCTGGCCGACTACCAGCGCCAGCCCTGGCTGGAAGTGCGGGTACGCCTCGACGAGCCGCAACCGGACTTGCGCCATCAAGTGGAAAGCGCCCTGGAAGGCAAGGCCGTGCGCCTGGTGCGCATCGCCGCCGAATACGCCGGCAACGGCAGCCGTGAAGGTGCCGATGAAGGTGCCGGGTTGATCGAACTGGACCAGCTCACGCCCCATGAACTGTTCAGCCGTGCCTGGCAGGACAACTACGGCAGCGAGGTCGATGAGCAAACCCTAAAGGACTTTGCCGAGCTGCTGCAAGACGTGCAGATGGAGGACGAACAGCCATGAAGATCCTCGCCATCCGCCTGAAAAACCTCGCCTCCCTGGCCGGGCCGTTTGAAATCGACTTCACCGCCGAACCCCTGGCCAGTGCCGGACTGTTCGCCATCACCGGCCCCACCGGCGCCGGCAAGAGCACCCTGCTCGACGCGTTGTGCCTGGCCCTGTTCGGTGCCGTGCCGCGCCTGAACAACACCGGGCGCGACGCCAAGGTACCGGACGCCGATGGCGAAATCGGCACCGGCGACCCGCGCACCCTGTTGCGCCGCGGCACTGGCGAAGGTTATGCCGAAGTGGATTTTGTCGGCGTCGACGGCCGCCGTTATCGCGCACGCTGGGAAGCCAATCGCGCCCGGGAAAAGGCCGGTGGCAAACTGCAAGCCAGCCGCCAGAGCCTGCGCGACCTCGATCAGGATCAACTGCTGGCCAGCCAGAAAGGTGAATACAAGACCCAGCTCGAAGCCGCACTGGGCCTGAATTTCGAACAGTTCACCCGGGCCGTGCTGCTGGCGCAGAGCGAGTTCAGCGCCTTCCTCAAGGCCGATGACAACGACCGCAGCGAACTCCTGGAAAAACTCACCGACACGGCGCTATACACCCGGCTGGGCCGGCGGGCCTTCGACAAGACCAAAGAAGCCCGCGAAGCCCACAAATTGCTGCAGGACCAGGCCAGCGGCGTCACGCCCCTGGCGCCTGAGGCCCGCGCCGAGCTCGACGAGCGCTTCCAGGCCGCGCAACAGCAGCTTAGACATCAGCAGGCGCAGCTCAAGCAGCTTGAACTGCAGCACACCTGGCTCAACGAACTGCGTCGTTTGCATGACGCGCAACTGGCTGCTGCCGAACAACTGCACAGCGCCCGCCAAACCTGGGACAGCCTGGCCGGCGAGCGCGTGCAGCTGACGCGCCTGGAGCAGCTCGCCCCGCAACGGCACCAGTTCGCCCGCAAGTCCGAGGTCGATGCGTTACTCACGCCCTTGGCCGAGCAAATCGCCCAGCATACCCGCCAGCACAGCGAACTCAGCGAGCGTCAGGCGCTACTGGAACAGGCCCTTGGCACGACCCGGATCGCATTGGGTGAAGCGCAACAACGGCAAACCGAATGTGCGCCGCTGTTGCGTCAGGCCTTCGAGGAACAAAGCACCCTCGCCCGCCTGGCGAAGGACACGGCCCTGGCCGCCGAAGCCAGACAGAGCGCCGAGCAAGCCTGCACCCAGGGCCAAAGCGCGATTCAAACCTTGCACGAGCAACAGGCCCGGGCTGGCGAACACTTGCAGCGCATGGCGGCCGAGCTGGAACAGAGCGTACATCTGGCGCCCTTGAGCGAGGCATGGAACGCTTACCGCGATCGCCTGCAACAGCTGATGCTGATCGGCAATCGCCTGAACAAGGGTCAGGCCGAACTGGCCAACCTCGAACAGAACGCCGTGCGCACCACGCAGGCGTTCACTGCGCAGAAACAGCAACTGGAGGTGCTGTTCAAGGAGGCCGGCGCCGAACCAGACGCCGTCGCCGAACAGATCGGCATCCTCGGCAGCCTGTTGCAGGACAACCGCAAGCAACTGCGGGCCATCGAAGACCTGACGCGGCTGTGGGACAGCCAGCAGGACCTGGACAAGCGCGGCGCCGAGTTGCAGCAACGCCAGGTCGCTGCGCAACAGGAACGTGAGCGCCTGACCCAGGACGGGGTAAAGGCCAAGGCTGAACTCGCCATCGCCGAGCAGACCCTGACCGTCACCCGCGAACTGCTGGAGCGCCAGCGCCTGGCCCGCAGCGCCAGTGTCGAGGAACTGCGCGCGCAGTTGCAGGATGACCAGCCCTGCCCTGTCTGCGGCAGCAACGAGCATCCCTACCATCAACCCGAAGCCCTGTTGCAAAGCCTGGGTCGCCATGATGAAAGCGAGCAGGCAACGGCCCAAAAAGCGGTCGACCAGCTCAAGGAAAAGCTGACCGAACTGCGGGCGGAAGTGGGCGGACTGATCGCCCAGCAAAAAGAACTGCTGCAACAGCAGGAACATTTGGCGACCCAGCAACAAGCCCTGGCGCCAAGCCTTGAAGCGCATCCGCTGGCCACCGCCCTGCACAATCAGGACTACGCCAAGCGCGGCACCTGGCTCAGCCAGCAAAACGCCCAGTTGAACCAGAGCATCAGTCAGGACGAACAACGGCAAACCGCCCTGCTCACCCTGCAACAGGACGCCGCGCGCCTGACCCAGCAATTGCGCCACGCCGAAACCGCGCACCAGCAAGCGGCCCAGCATCTGGACAATCAACAGCGTGAGCTGGGCAATGACCGCCAGCGCCTGGACGAAGAACTCAACGCGTTCGCCAACCTGCTACCCGCCCAAACCTTGGAAGCGCTGCGTCTCGAGCCCGCCGCGACCTTCATGCAGCTCGATCGGCAGATCGCCGAGCGCCTGGCGCAACTCGATCAGCAAAAGGAAGAACTTGCCGAGCAGCAACAGCGTCAGCAACACCTGGAGAAGGAACAGGATCGGCAGCAAACCCGTGTGCAACAATTGCAAACCGCCGAGCAGCAGTTCAATGCACTGGCCGCGCAACAACAGGCGAGCCAGCAGGCGCTCGGACAATTGCTCGCCTCCCACAGCAGCGCCGAACAGTGGCAGCAGCAGCTGGAGCAGGACGTGGAACAGGCGCGCAACGCCGAAACCACGACGGCCACGGAACTGCAGAACGTACTCACGCAGCTCGTGCGAATCGCCGCCGAACTCAAGGCGCAGCAAGAGCGTTTGCACACCCTGGAAAGCGAACAGCGCGAGCTCGGCGACAAAATCGCCGACTGGCGCGCCCGCCACCCGGAACTGGATGACGCTGGCCTTGACGACCTGCTGCGGGTCGACGACGCCAATGTCAGCGAACTGCGCCAACGCTTGCAGCACAGCGAAAAAGCCATCGAACAGGCCAATGTCCTGCTACAGGAGCGCGACAAGCGCTTGCTCGATCATCAGGCGCAGCACAACGGCAACCTCGATGACGAACAGCTCGCCAACGCGCTTACCGAGTTACAAAACCAGTTCGGCGTCAGCGAGCAGCTCTGCGCCGAATTGCGTGCCGAACAGGCTGAGGATCAGCGCCGGCAGAACGCCAATCAGGCCCTCGCGCAACAGATCGCCGACGCGTACAGCGAGTACCAGCGCTGGGCACGCCTGAACGCGTTGATCGGTTCGGCCACCGGCGACACCTTCCGCAAGATCGCCCAGGCCTACAACCTCGACCTGCTGGTGCACCACGCCAACGTGCAATTGCGCCAACTGGTGCGGCGCTATCGCCTGAAACGCGGCGGCAGCATGCTCGGTTTGCTGGTGATGGACACCGAGATGGGCGACGAGCTGCGTTCGGTGCATTCGTTGTCCGGTGGCGAGACCTTCCTGGTGTCGCTGGCCCTGGCGCTGGGCCTGGCGTCGATGGCCTCGAGCACGCTGAAAATCGAATCGCTGTTCATCGACGAAGGCTTCGGCAGCCTCGACCCGGAGTCCCTGCAACTGGCGATGGACGCCCTCGACGGCCTGCAGGCCCAGGGGCGCAAGGTCGCGGTGATCTCCCATGTGCAGGAAATGCATGAGCGGATTCCGGTGCAGATCCAGGTCCGCCGCCAGGGCAACGGCCTGAGCACCCTGGAGGTGAAATGATCACGCTCTACTCGTTCCGCCGCTGCCCCTACGCCATGCGCGCACGCATGGCGCTGCGCTACTGCGAAGTGCCCGTGGACATCGTCGAAGTCAGCCTCAAGGCCAAACCCGCCGAAATGCTCGCACTGTCGAGCAAAGGCACGGTGCCGGTGCTGGACGTGGACGGCCAGGTCATCGATGAAAGCCTGGACATCTTGCGCTGGGCCGTCGCCCGCCATGACCCGCAGGACTGGTTGCTCAAGGATGATCCGCAAGGACAGTTGGCCATCGAGGCGTTGATCGAGGAGAACGATCAGCACTTCAAAGTGCACCTCAATCGCTACAAGTACGCCGAGCGCTATCCTGAGCAACCGATGGCGTTCTATCGCGCCGAAGGCGAGGTGTTCCTGCGCAAACTGGATGAGTTACTGGAGGGACGCGACTACCTGCTCACGGATCACCCGAGCCTGGCCGACGTGGCGCTGATGCCGTTCATACGGCAATTCGCCCATGTCGACCGCGAGTGGTTCGCGCAAACGCCCTATCGACGTCTGCAGGCGTGGCTGCAGCGGTTTCTGGAGTCCGATTTGTTCACATCGATCATGAAGAAATAGCCCCCTCTGTTACGCCAACACTTCACACATGCCAATGGCCGAGCAATCCACCTGGAACGGTCCGAAAAAACTTTCCTCGGACTTGATCGGCGGATTGCCGGCCAGCATGCCCATGGCCTTTGCCGTTTCGATGTTGCGCGCAATGTTGTGATTGGCCTCGATGGCCCGGGCTACGCCGCCTATCGAACCTTGCCCTATCCCCAGCAAGGAAAATCCGTTGGTGATGAAGGCCAGGAAAGCGATGACCAAAAGTTTGCAACGGTTCATGCTCCGCCCACTCCCGCCAGTTCCGCCGGATCGACCATCGCCTGCTGTGCGCGATGTTCAAACTGGATGCCAGGGTGTTCGACATGAATCGGCGGTTCGACGCTTTGCTGTGACTGCGGCGAAAGACTGATGACCAGCACCATGACCAGGTAAAGACCGATAGCCACATAGGCGCCGTGTTTGGCAGAGGTGATGATCGAGCTGGCCATGATGAACTCCGTGGACATGTTTCAGAGTCCACAGAATCAATCAAAAAAGCACCGGTAACCAACGAGTCTGATGCATAGCAAATATCAACTTCGTTGATCATTAACCCAGACTATCTCAGTCTTCAATAAAACTCATCATGCGCTCGCGGGCAGCGTCAGGTTCGCCGGGAATGGGTACGGCAGCGGACAGGATGGGGGTCGAGTAGAGGGACAGCAGTACGACGGCGAGACGCAGGGTCATTTTGGCAATCCTTTTCTGATGAAGGAGGAGTCAAAAAATCAGCGTCAAATTTAGAGGCATGGCCACCTGATATCAAGCATTACAGGATGGCTTGTCGCAAACGCGTTATGCAGGAGCGACATCACTTCAACGCCTTTCGCAGCCTGGGCTTCGATCGGCAAGTGACTTCGCTCCTGCATAAAGGCGGCAGGGCTGGAATTTCAGTGCTGGTTTTTGTGATCCAGCGCGGCGTAGAAGTTGGCGCTCTGTTGCAAATATTTCTGGGTGTAGCTCTGGGTGTGGGATTTTTTGTCGCTGATTTCAACGTTGGCGCTGGCTGGCAGGGCAACGGTGGCGGAAATGGCGGAAGCGGCGATCACGGAGAAGAGATTGAAGTTCATGCGGGAGTTCCTCGAAGTCAGTTGGCTTGCCTGGCCGGTGGGGCCGTGAAGCAAACTTAACCCTCGAGGCTTAGCCGCTTGAAATGCTTTGTAGCACTTCCACATATCACGCTCATCGATAGAAGGATGCAGGCCCCATCAACCGGGGCCTGCGGCCTATTGACGCACCAGGAATTTCAGGTCACTGGGGGCATCCATCGGCAGGTTTTGCACGGTCTTACCCAACAAGCCAGTCTTGGCATCGCGCTCGACGACGACAATCCGGTTGCTTTTCTGGTTGGCGATCAGCAGGAACTTGCCACTCGGATCGAGGCTGAATTCCCGGGGATGGTCGCCTTCTACCGCGCGACGTTGCAGCTCCTTGAGGTGGCCGGTGGCTGGGTCGATGGCGAACACCAGCAACTGGTTGGCGGTGCCACGGTTGCTGACATAGAGGAACTTGCCGTCCTTCGAGGCATGCAATGCCGCGGCGGCCTTGTCCGAAACCGGCTGACCCGCAGCCAGGTCGACCATCTGGGTTTGCTCCAGCTTGCCGTCGCGGTAATCGAACACCGCCACTTGCGCGCTCATTTCCATGGTCAGCCAGGCATGCTTGCCATCGGAACTGAACAGCAAATGGCGCGGCCCGCTGCCCGCTGGCAACTGAACGAACGAGGGAGTCGCCGGGATCAACGGCAAGTCGGGATTGGCCTTGGGGTCGAAGCGGTAGACAAACACCTTGTCCGCCCCCAGGTCGTTGGAAAACACGTAGTTGCCATCGGGCGACGAGACCGTCGAATGCACATGCGCCGACGTCTGCCGCTCGGGATTGACCCGACTGGCCGGATGGCTGCTCATCTGCACCACCGGCTTGAGCGTGCCATCGGCCGCCAGCGGCAACACCGCCAGGGTGCCGCCCGGATCTTCAGATACCGAGTAGTTGCTGACGAACAAGTGGCTGGCATCAAGGCTGAGACCCGAATGCGTCGGTTCGTTGCCCAGGCTCTGTACCTGGTTGATCAGGGTTAACTCATGGGTCTTGGGGTCAATGGCATAACTGCTCACGCGCCCGACCGGATCGGCCTGGCCCGGGCCATTTTCATTGACCACGAACAGGCGCTGCTGATCCTTGGACAGGGTTAGCCAGGACGGGTTTTCGCTTTTGATCATCTGCAGCGGCTTGGCGTCGATCTGCCCGGTGGCACTGTCGAAGGTCAGGCGATAGATGCCCTGGCTTTGGCCAGCCGTGTAGGAACCCACGAGCAATTGATAGTCGTCGGCGGCCGCCACCTGTACGCCCATCGCGCCGATGCTACCGGCGATCAATAGCGGCCAGAGGTTACGCATCCTGTTGATCATCGTCGTCGTCGTTGTCACCGCTGACGACGTCGCCGAGGCACACCAGCCGGTGTTCGCCGTTGTTGTCATTGATCAGCCAGCTTTGCAAGGTCGCATCGAACGTTGCCGCCTGAATCTGCGCGGGAGTGAATTCCCAGTGAAGGGCATTTCGACCGTCCATGCATTCGATGTGCAGGTTGTCGTCTTCATCGAGGGAGAACTCGAAGGCGTGGTAGCCGTCGATTTCGACCATCCCGCAGTGTTCGAGGGCGTTGAGCAAGGTGTCGGTTGCAGCAGTCATGGCAGTCAATCTTTGAATGGGAAAAACGCAATGATAGCTCAGCCACACCGCTGAACAACTGTAGGAGCGAGCTTGCTCGCGATGGTCGTTAACGATTACGCGTGTTTTCTGGCTATACGCGGTGCCCTTAAGTCCATCGCGAGCAAGCTCGCTCCCACAGGGGGGTCAGATCGCCTCGCGGGACGGTTGGCCATCCACCAGGCGCTGGATACCCAGCGGATTGCTGTTTTTCAGCGCATCCGGCAACAGGCTATCCGGATAGTTCTGGAAACACACCGGGCGCAGGAAACGGTCGATGGCCAGGGTGCCCACCGACGTGCCGCGCGCATCCGACGTCGCCGGATACGGCCCGCCATGGACCATCGAATCACACACCTCCACCCCGGTGGGATAACCATTGAGCAGGATTCGTCCGACCTTCTGCTCCAGCAACCCGGTCAGCTCGCTGAACTGCTCGAAATCCGCCTGCTCGCCGATGATGGTCGCGGTCAGCTGACCATGCAGGCCGTGCAGCGCGGCGCTCAGTTGCGCCTGATCCGCCACTTCGACCACCACGGTGGTGGGGCCGAACACTTCCGCTTGCAGCACCCCGTCGCCCTCGATCAGCAGGTTGACGTCGGCCTTGAACAGCTGCGGCTGCGCCTGCCGCCCCTGTTGCGCATGGCCCGCCAGGTGTTCGATCCGAGGATGATCGAGCAATGTTTGCAAGCCCTTGGCATAGCTGCCCAAGGTCCCGGCGTTGAGCATGGTCTGCGCCGGTTGGTCGGCCATCATGTCGGCCAGTAACTGGAGGAAGGCGGTGAACTGCGGCGAACGGATGCCGATCACCAGGCCAGGGTTGGTGCAGAACTGGCCGCAACCCTGGACCACCGAAGCCGACAGGCCACGGGCGATGGTTTCCGTGCGCGCCTGCAGCGCCTGGGGCAGCACGATCACCGGGTTGATGCTGGACATTTCGGCAAACACCGGGATCGGTTGCGGGCGTGCCGCGGCCATGTCGCACAAGGCTCGACCACCCTTGAGCGAACCGGTAAAGCCCACCGCCTGGATGGCCGGATGCTTGACCAGCGCTTCACCCACCCCGCCGCCGTAGATCATGTTGAACACGCCGGCCGGCATCGCGGTTTTCTGTGCCGCGCGAATGATCGCATCGGCCACCTGCTCGGCCGTGGCCATGTGGCCGCCATGGGCCTTGAACACCACCGGGCAACCGGCGGCCAGGGCCGACGCGGTGTCGCCACCGGCGGTGGAGAACGCCAAGGGAAAGTTGCTGGCCCCGAACACCGCCACCGGTCCGAGCCCGATACGGTACTGACGCAGGTCCGGACGCGGCAACGGTTGACGCTCAGGCAGGGCCTGGTCGATGCGCGCGCCGTAGAAGTCGCCACGCCGCAGCACAGCGGCGAACAGGCGCATCTGGCCGCTGGTGCGGCCACGCTCACCGATAATCCGTGCGGCAGGCAGCGCGGTTTCGCGGCACACCACGCTTACGAACTCATCCCCCAGCGCATCCAGTTCATCGGCGATAGCGTCGAGAAATTGTGCGCGCCGCTCTGCACTCAAGGTGCGATAAGCCGGGTACGCTGCAGCGGCAGCCTTGGCGGCGGCATCGACTTCTTCCGGGGTGGCCTGGATGAAAGCATGGGGCAACGCCTCGCCGGTTTCGGCGTCGACGCTGTGCAATGTCACGCTGCCCAACGCACTGCGCTGGCCGCCGATGTAGTTGTGACCAAGGATCATAGGTAACTCCTTAAAGTGAGCCGACGGTGCCGGGTTCGAAAGCCGCATCGACAGGCGCGATGCCATTGATCAACGGCGCGCCAAATTCTTCCTGGCTGATCTCGAACACATCGCCCGGTTGCGTGCGAATGCCATCGGCGAACGACAGGGTCGCGGTGCCGAAGAAGTGGATGTGCACATCGCCCGGACGCAGGAACTGGCTGTACTTGAAATGGTGGAACTCGAGGTTGGCCAGGCTGTGGCACATGTTGGCCTCACCGCTGAGGAACTCGTTCTGCCACAGCACCTGGCCATCGCGCAGGATACGGCTGGTACCGGCCAGGTGTTGCGGCAGCTCGCCCACCCGCAGCTCCGGTCCATAGCTGCAACTGCGCAGTTTCGAGTGGGCCAGGTACAGGTAGTTCTTGCGCTCCATGACGTGATCGGAAAACTCGTTGCCCACGGCAAAACCGAGGCGGTACGGCTTGCCGTCGTGACCGATGACGTAGAGGCCGCTGAGTTCAGGCTCTTCACCGGCGTCTTCGGCAAAGGGTGGCAGCGGGAACGGCTGGCCCGGGCGTACGACAATGCTGCCGTCGCCCTTGTAGAACCATTCCGGCTGGACCCCCGCCTGGCCTGCCGCGGGTTTGCCACCCTCCACGCCCCACTTGAAGATGCGCATGGTGTCGGTCATCGAAGCTTCATCACCGGCCTGCTGGTGCATCTTGTCCCGGGCCGACGCGCTGCCCAGGTGAGTCAGGCCGGTGCCACTGACCAGCATGTGCGCCGGGTCCGGGTGATCCAGCGGCGCCAGGATGCGCAGTTGCGCCAGCAGCTCGGCGTAGTCATGGCTGATGCCCAACCCGAGGCTCTGCACCTGCTGCTCAAGATTGCACCCCGCCTCGATCGCCGCCAGGGCCAGGTCGCGCACGGTGCGGGCGTCTTGCACTTCACGGACCAGACCTTCCTCGACCACGCCTACGCGGCGTTCGCCGTTACTCAATTCGAACTGAACCAAACGCATGAATATTCTCCATTTACTTGAAAACACCGCCCCCTCCTGTAGGAGCTGGCTTGCCAGCGAAAGCGGCGGCACATTCATCGTCAATGTGTCAGATAGATCGCCATCGCTGGCAAGCCAGCTCCTACAGGGGTGGTGGTGATTGCCAGATTTTTGTGTCAGGTACGGGTAGCCCCACGCGCACTGGCGGCAAACTCATCCACCGGCAACACATGCTTGCGCTCCAGCAGGCGATACACCACGCCGGTCAACACCAGGCCGAACAACATCACGCAGGACAGGAAATACAGCCCCGACGCGAGGTTGCCGGTGTACTCCTTGAGCGCGCCGATCACGAACGGGCCGATGTAGCCGCCGAGGTTGCCCACCGAGTTGATCAGGGCAATGCCCGCCGCCGCACTCGCGCCAGCAAAGAAGCGACCGGGCAAGGTCCAGAAAATCGCCGTGCAGGAAAACAGCGAGAACGCCACCAGGCACAGCGCCGCCAGTTGCAACACCGGCACCGAGAGCCAGGCACTGAAGAACAGGCCGATGGCACCGAGCACGTACAGAGCGGCCAGGTGGCCATACCGATCATTCAATCGATCGGAGCTGCGCGGGATGATCAGCAAACCAACGATCCCGAAGATGTACGGCACCGATGACACGAACCCGGTCACCAGATCAGTGCCGCCGAACTGCTTGATCAAGGTCGGCAGCCACAGGCCCAGGCCATAGATGCTCAGGGTCACCGGCAGGTAGAACAGCGCCAGCAGCAACACGCGTTTGTCCTTCAGGGCGTGCAACGGGTTGCCATGACGGGTCTGGCCATACTGCTCCAGGTCCTTTTTCAGCTCGCCACTGAGCCAGTCCTTCTCCGCCTGGTCCATCCACTTCACCTGTTGCGGGCCATCCGGCAACCAGCGCAGCACCGGCCAGGTCAGCAGGATCGCCGGGGTGCCGATGACGATGAACAGCCACTGCCAGCCATGCAGGCCGAACACCCCTTCCATGCCGAGCAAACCACCGGATATAGGTCCGGTGATCATCATCGCGATGGGTTGGGACAGGATGAACAGGCCCAGGATCTTGCCGCGATGGCGTACCGGGAACCACTGGGTGATGTAGTACAGGACGCCTGGAAAGAACCCGGCTTCCGCCGCGCCGAGCAGAAAGCGCATCAGGTAGAAGCTGTTCGGCCCCTGGACGAATGCCATGCCGATGGTGATAGCGCCCCAGGTGACCATGATCCGCGCGAACCAGCGCCGCGCGCCAAAACGGTCAAGCATCAGGTTGCTGGGGATTTCCAGGAGGAAATAGCCAATGAAGAACAGCCCTGCGCCCAGCCCGTACGCCGCATCGCCCAGGCCGATGTCGGCGCCCATGTGCAGCTTGGCGAAACCTACGGCGGAGCGATCCACATAGGCGATCAGGTACAGCAGGATCAGGAAAGGAATCAGTTTCAGCGTGATGCGACGTATCAGCCGCAGTTCCTGGCTCATGAGATCGGTCTCCGATTGTTGTTGTTATAGAACCTCGGGGGACGCCTCTCACGGCAAACCGTCAGGGCCATCCCTCCGCTGAAAACGACTATATAGTAATACTATTTACCCAACAACACTTCCAAACGGACGAATTTGCGCATATGTTACGCTTCAGCTCGAACAATATAGTCATACAATAAGAGAATCGATCATGTCTGATAAGAAACCCACCCTGCGCTCCGCCCAATGGTTTGGCACCGCCGACAAGAACGGCTTCATGTACCGCAGCTGGATGAAGAATCAGGGCATCGCCGACCACCAGTTCCATGGCAAGCCGATCATCGGCATCTGCAACACCTGGTCGGAACTGACCCCGTGCAACGCGCATTTCCGCCAGATCGCGGAACACGTCAAACGCGGAGTGATCGAGGCCGGGGGCTTCCCGGTGGAGTTCCCGGTGTTCTCCAACGGTGAATCCAACCTGCGCCCGACCGCCATGCTCACCCGCAACCTGGCGAGCATGGACGTCGAAGAAGCGATTCGCGGCAACCCCATCGACGGCGTGGTGCTGCTGACCGGTTGTGACAAGACCACCCCGGCCTTGCTGATGGGCGCGGCCAGTTGCGACGTGCCGGCGATCGTCGTCACCGGCGGGCCGATGCTCAACGGCAAGCACAAGGGCAAGGACATCGGTTCGGGTACCGTGGTCTGGCAGCTCAGCGAACAGGTCAAGGCCGGCACCATCACCATCGATGACTTCCTTGCGGCCGAGGGCGGCATGTCCCGCTCGGCCGGTACCTGCAACACCATGGGTACCGCATCGACCATGGCCTGCATGGCCGAAGCACTGGGCACTTCCCTGCCCCACAACGCGGCGATTCCCGCCGTCGATGCGCGGCGTTATGTGTTGGCGCACATGTCCGGCATGCGTGCCGTGGAAATGGTCCGGGAGGATTTGAAGCTGTCGAAGATCCTGACCAAGGAAGCTTTCGAAAACGCCATCCGGGTCAACGCCGCCATTGGCGGTTCGACCAACGCGGTAATTCACCTCAAGGCCATCGCCGGGCGCATCGGCGTGGAGCTGGACCTGGACGACTGGACCCGCATCGGTCGCGGCATGCCGACCATCGTCGACCTGCAACCGTCCGGACGTTTCCTGATGGAAGAGTTCTACTACGCCGGTGGCTTGCCAGCGGTACTACGCCGTCTCGGCGAAGCCAACCTGATCCCGAACCCGAACGCCTTGACCGTCAACGGCAAATCCATCGGCGAGAACACCAGGGACGCGCCGATCTATGGCGAGGACGAAGTGATCCGTACCCTCGACAACCCGATCCGCGCCGACGGCGGGATCTGTGTACTGCGCGGCAACCTGGCGCCACTGGGCGCGGTGCTCAAGCCCTCCGCCGCCAGTGCCGAGCTGATGCAACATCGCGGGCGTGCGGTGGTGTTCGAGAACTTCGACATGTACAAGGCGCGCATTAACGACCCGGAACTGGACGTGGATGCCAACTCGATCCTGGTCATGAAAAACTGCGGGCCCAAGGGTTATCCGGGCATGGCCGAAGTCGGCAACATGGGCCTGCCGGCCAAGCTGCTGGCCCAGGGCGTGACCGACATGGTGCGCATTTCCGATGCACGCATGAGCGGTACCGCGTATGGCACGGTTGTCCTTCACGTGGCACCGGAAGCCGCAGCCGGTGGGCCTTTGGCGGCGGTGAAGGAAGGTGACTGGATCGAGCTGGACTGTGCCAGCGGCCGGTTGCACCTGGATATTCCGGATGCTGAACTGGCGGCGCGCATGGCTGACTTGCAACCACCGCAGCAATTGCTGGTGGGCGGTTACCGTCAGCTGTACATCGACCATGTGTTGCAGGCGGATCAGGGTTGCGACTTTGACTTCCTGGTCGGTTGCCGTGGGGCCGAAGTACCGCGTCATTCTCACTGACACCACCGCCCCCTGTAGGAGCTGGCTTGCCAGCGAAGGCGGCCTGACAGTCAACCCTAATGTTTGCTGTCAGGGCCTCTTCGCTGGCAAGCCAGCTCCTACAGTCGTTCTGCGCCAGTCAAAACCCGGTGCTAGCGACCGTCACTCCCCACGCCTGCTATCATGCCCGCCATCTCCATCGCCCAGGACCGCGCCGTTCCCCATGGATTACCGCAAACCCTCCGACCGCAAAAGCATGCACTCGCGCATCGTCCAGGAACTGGGCATGCAGATCGTCTCCGGACGTTTCCTGCCGGACGACAAACTGCCTGCCGAGGCCCTGCTCTGTGAGGAATATGCCGTCAGCCGGCCAGTGTTGCGCGAAGCCACCCGGGTCCTGGTCGCCAAAGGCCTGGTGTACTCCCGTCCGCGGGTCGGCACCGTGGTCAAGCCGCGCAAGGAATGGCACATGCTCGACCCGGACGTCCTGCATTGGCTGATGCAAAGCAGCCCGCAGAACCAGTTCTTCGACCTGCTGACCAGTGTGCGCAGCATCATCGAACCGGCCGCCGCCGCCCTCGCCGCGCAGTTCGCCACCGACGCGGATATCGCCTCCATCGGTGAAGCCTACCAACGCATGGAGGCCGCGCCGACGCCCGAAGCCCTGCTGCAACCGGACCTGGATTTCCACAGCCGAATTGCAGACGCCACCCATAACGACTTGCTGGCCAACCTGTGCAACATGCTGTCGGTGGCGATTGCCGAAGCATTGAAGCATTCCAACCAGCGGCCGAACCTGCATGAACTGGCGCTGCCACGGCACAAGGCGATACTCACGGCGATCGAGAACCGCGATGCGTTGGGCGCGCGGCATGCGACGCTGGTGCAGCTCGATGATGCGCGCAGTGCGTTGAATGTGGTGCTAGGCAGCGATCCCTCATAAAACGCGATCCCCTGTAGGAGCTGGCTTGCCAGCGATGGTGTGTCAGTCGACATCAATGTGTCTGACACACCATCGCTGGCAAGCCAGCTCCTACAGGGGTCTGGTGTGAATTTTAGATGTAAAAAAGCCGCAACCCTGAGGCTACGGCTTTTGTGTTTCCGGCCCTGGATCAGTGAGCAAACAGCGAATTGCCCTTCTGCCCCGCCAGTTTCTCCGGCTTGATCAGGAACCGCGCCAGTGCCGGCAGCAGCCACAACGCACCGAACATGTTCCACAGCAGCATGAAGGTCAGCATCAGGCCCATGTCAGCCTGGAACTTGATGGCCGAGAAGATCCAGGTGCACACGCCGATCGCCAGGCACAAACCGGTGAACAGCACGGCCTTGCCGGTGGATTTCAACGTCTGGTAGTACGCCTCCTGCAACGGCAGGCCCGCACGCAGGAAGCTTTCCAGGCGGCTGTAGATGTAGATGCCGTAGTCCACGCCAATTCCCACACCCAGCGCTACCACCGGCAGCGTCGCGACTTTCACGCCGATGCCCATGAAGGCCATCAGGGCGTTGCCCAGCACCGACGTCAGGACCAGTGGCAACACGATGCACAGGGTCGCCGCCCAGGAACGGAAGGTGATCATGCACATGACCGCGACGCAGATATACACCAGGATCAGGATGGTCAGCTCGGACTTCTTGATCACTTCGTTGGTAGCCGCCTCGATCCCCGCGTTACCGGCCGCCAGGATGAACTCCAGGTTTTCGGTGTTGTGCTCCTTGGCGAATTCCTGCACCGCATGCACCGCGCGATCCAGGGTTTCGGCCTTGTGATCGTTGAGGAACACCAGCACCGGCGCCAATGAACAGCTGTTGTTGTACAGGCCATCGGCACGGGCGATGGAGTTGTTCAACACGTCCGGGTTACGCGACAGGGTTTCCCATTTCAGGTTGCCCTCGTTCATGCCCTTGATCATCTGCTTGGACACGGTCACCAGGGAAATCGCCGACTGCACGCCCTCGGTGTTCTGCATCTTCCACATCAGCTCGTCGATCGGCGCCATGGCTTCGTAGCGCGAGCAGCCTTCGGACTTGGTCTTGACCATCACCACCAACACGTCGGAACTGGTGGAGTAGTTGCTGATGATGAAGTTGTTGTCCTTGTTGTAGCGCGAGTCCGGGCGCAGCTCCGGCGCACCCTGGTCGAGGTCACCGATTTTCAGGTTCTGGCTGTACCACAGGCCGCCACCGAAGGCGACCAGCGCCAGGAGAATGGACACCGGTGCAACTTTGGCGCTGGCAAAGTTCGACAGCAGGCGCCAGAACGGATGTTCACGCACCGCGTCTTTCTTGCTGCGTTCGACCGCGCGCTTGCTGATGCCGACGTAGGAAATCGCCACCGGCAACAGGATCAGGTTGGTGAACACGATCACTGCCACACCGATGGAAGCGCCGATGGCCAGCTCGCGAATCACACCGATGTCGATGATCAGCAGCGTGATGAAGCCCACGGCATCGGCGAGGATCGCGATCATCCCCGGCAGGAACAGTTGGCGGAACGTACGTCGCGCGGCAGTCAGGGCGTTTTCCGCCTCGCTCGATTGCAGGGCGATACCGTTGATCTTCTGCACACCATGGGAAATACCGATGGCGAAGATCAGGAACGGCACCAGCATCGAGTACGGATCGAGCCCGAAGCCGAAGAAGTGCATCAACCCCAGCTGCCAGATCACCGCCACCAGCGTCGTGCTCAACACGGCAACGGTACTGCGCAGGCAGTTGGTGAACCACAGCAGGAGGATCAGGGTGATGACGAAGGCGATGCCGAAGAACATCACCACCATCACCAGGCCGTCGATCAGGTCGCCGACTTTCTTGGCGAAACCGACGATGTGGATCTTCACGTTCGGGTTCTGTGCTTCGAACTTGTCGCGGATCTTGTCTTCAAGCTCATGGGAAAACCGGCGGTAGTCCAGCGCCAGCAGCTTGCCCTGGTCCTGCGGGTCCGGGTAGGACTCCAGCAGCGGGATGTCGACGATGCTCGATTTGAAGTCGTTGGCCACCAACCGCCCGACCTGCCCGGACTTGAGCACGTTGTTGCGCAACAGGTCGAGGCTTTGCTGGGAGCCGTTGTAGCTCTGCGGGATCACTTCACCGCCAGCGAAACCCTCCTCCGTCACTTCCGTCCAGCGAATGCTCGGACTCCACAGAGACTTGAGGCCGGAGCGATCGACGCCGGAGATGTAGAACACCTCGTCGTTGATCTGGCGCAGAGTCTCCATGTACTCCTTGGAGAAGATGTCGCCGTCAGTGGCTTCCACGGAAATGCGTACGGTGTTGCCCAGGTTTGCCAGATCGTTGCGGTGCTCCATCATCTTTTGAATGAATGGATGCTCGAGCGGGATCATTTTTTCAAAGCTGGTGGACGGCCGGATCAGCGTCGCCTGCCAGAACAGGAAAATACTCACCAGCAGGCAGATCGTGATGACTGCCGGGCGGTTGTTGAAGATCAGGCGCTCAAGAAACGTCGCCTTGTCCTGATGAGGTGTGCTTAAGGAAGTCATAGCTGCGCCTTCTTATTATTAACCCGGCTCATTTGCCCAGCTCTGCGCCGTTTGGCGAAGTGGCGCGAACGCCGCCCTGTCCAGCCAGAATCAGATTGCCATTGCCTGCGGCGACCACCGACGACAGCGAGATACGATCGCGACGGTTGAACACGCTGAAGGTTTCACCGTTGTCGCTGCTGCTGATCACCGATCCGCCGTTGCCAACGATCACGATCGAACCATCGTCAAGCAAGGTCGCGCCGGACAGACCGAACTCCAGGTCACCGCGCTCAGCCTTGAGCTCGACTTTTTCCCAGTTGCTGCCGAAATCGGTGGAGCGGTACAGATTGCCGCGCAGGCCATAGGCCAACAGCGTGTTGGGTTGCGCGGTGCCAATCACACCGAACAGCGAACCTTCATACGGGCCTTCGAGCTTTTCCCAGGTCTGGCCCCAATCGGCGGAGCGGAACATGCTGCCCTGCTCGCCGACGATGAACAGCCCGGCATCCTTGACTGCGGTGATGGCATTGAGGTGGAACTGGTCTTCGTTGTCCAGGCGATCGCTGACGTCTTCCCAGTTTTTCCCGCCGTCGGTGGTGGCCATCAGCGCCCCGTAGGCACCCACGGCAAAGCCGTTGCTGGCGTCCTGAAACCAGACGTCGAGCAGCGGCGATTCGCGTTTCAGATCTTCGAATTGCTTGGTCCAGGTACTACCGCCGTCCTCGCTGGCGAGGATCTGCGCGTCATGACCGACGGCCCAGCCGTGCTTGTCATCGACGAAGAACACCGAGGTCAGCAGCTGCCGGGTTGGCACCTTGGCCTGGGTCCAGGTCGCGCCCTGGTCATCGGAATAGAGAATGTGCCCGCGATCCCCGACCGCCACCAGGCGCTTGCCGGCGTGCACGACATCGAGCACCAGGCTTTTGCTGGCCTTGGCCGATTCAACGGAATAAACAACGTCGGATGCCGGCGCATCAGCGGCCAGCACCGGTGCCGACCACACGGCACAGCCCAACAGCGAGAGCGCTGTAGCCAGCAACGCGAACTTGCGCAATGCCGGCGGGCGGCAGATACCCACACCCATGACAGGCTCACTCATAGACCTTCCCCCATTATTATTGTTAGGTCGTTCAACCTTTCAGGGCGCCGTAAGGGGTGTTCGCGGGATGACCTGTTTCAAAGCATAGTCTTGAAACCCGCAATCCAGAGCCCCTTCGGAAGCTGGCTTATCCTATCGGTGTTCTTGAAGGGCTGACAATCGACGGCACGTTATGTTTTGTTAACCGCAGGGGGATGGGGGATTTCTGAATGATTGGGTATCAGGTGGGGTGATTGCGCTTTTTTTGGGGGGGTGGTGTACATATCCATTATTCAGGTAACGGCCACTTATGGTTTCGCTCTTACCTGTAGGAGCGAGCTTGCTCGCGATGGAGGTCAACGATGACGCGGGAAGCCTGACACCCCACGGCGCTCTCGGGTTTTTCGCGAGCAGGCTCGCTCCCTCAGTTTGATCGCAGTACATCTGTGGGAGATGGATCGCCTATAAGGCAGCCATCGCTGGCAAGCCAGCTCCTACAGGTTGATCGGCGTACATCTGCGGGAGATATGCCCCCGCAGGGTCCGAGGAACACTGCGGGAGCAAGACCAACCTCAAGCCAGGCTTTTGCTGACCACCTCAAACACATCGCTGGACAGTTGCCCCGAAGCCCGAATCCGCTCCAGCTCACCTTTCATCAAGGCCTGACGCGCATCATCGTACTTGCGCCAGCGCGTCAAAGGCGCCAACTGCCGGGACGCAATCTGCGGATTGAAGCCGTTCAACTCAATGACCAGATCCGCCAGGAAGCGATACCCGGAACCATCCGCCGCATGGAAGTTGATCAGGTTCTGCCCGGCGAACGCGCCGATCAGTGCGCGCACCTTGTTCGGGTTCTTGATGTTGAACGCCGGGTGCTGCATCAATCCCTTGACCCGATCCAGGCCACCGGGCAGCACACTGCCGGCCTGGACGCTGAACCACTGGTCCATGACCAACGGGTTGTCCTTGAAGTGCTCGGCGAAGCTGGCCAGGGCCTTGGCCTTCTGTTCTTCGAATGGCGAGTTGACCAGTACGGCAAGCGCAGTCAGGCGTTCGGTCATGTTGTCGCAGGCCTCGAACTGTTCGAGCGTCGCCGCCAGCACTTCAGGCTTGCCGCTGAGCATCAGGTACGACAGCGCAATGTTCTGCAATGCGCGACGGGCGAAATGCTCGGCTTCGGCCACGTAGGGGGTCTGCTTGGACAGGTCGCGGTTGGCCTGGTAACGCAGCCACAGGCCTTCGAACAGCGCATCGGCCAGTTGCTTGCGGGCAAACTCGCGGGCGGTATGAATCGCCTCGACATCGGCAACTTCACTGATTTCGGTCAGGTAGGCTTCGCTTGGCAGCGAGAGCATTTCGGCGACCATCGCCTGGTCCAGCGACTCATCCGACAGCACGGTACGCAAGGCCGAAACCAGACGCTGATCGAGCACCAGCGCCTCGCCATTCTGCTGCTGGGCGATCAGTTCCTGCAGCACCTGCACCGACAGTTGCTGACCCGCATCCCAACGATTGAAGCCGTCGCTGTCGTGCTGCATCAGGAACATCAGTTGGTCACGGTTGTACGGGAAGCTCAGTTTCACCGGCGCCGAGAAACCACGCAGCAGCGACGGCAGCGGCTGTTCGGCGATGTCGACGAAGGTGAACGTCTGCTCGGCTTCGGTCACCGAGATCACTCGGGAAGTGCCTTGCGCCGCCGCTTCACCGGCAAGACGCAGGACCATTTCACCGCCCTGGCTATCGAGCAGACCGAGTTCGACCGGAATCACGAACGGCAGTTTTTCCACCTTGTCCGGCGTTGCCGGGCAGCTCTGGCGGAAGGTCAGGCTGTAGGTTTTCGCCGCGGCGTCGTAGGACTCGCTCACCACCAGGCGCGGGGTACCGGCCTGGCTGTACCAGCGCTTGAACTGGGACAGGTCGACGCCGTTGGCATCTTCCATGGCCTTGATGAAGTCATCGCAGGTCACGGCCTGGCCGTCATGGCGCTCGAAGTACAGGTCGCTGCCTTTACGGAAGCCTTCGGCGCCCAGCAGGGTGTGGATCATGCCGACCACTTCCGAACCCTTTTCGTACACGGTCAGGGTGTAGAAGTTGGAGATTTCGATGAAGCTGTCCGGGCGCACCGCGTGGGCCATGGGACCGGCATCTTCGGCGAACTGGTGGGTACGCAGGTAGGCGACGTCCTGGATACGCTTGACCGTGGCCGAGTTCATGTCGGCGGAGAAGCCGGAATCGCGGAACACGGTAAAACCTTCCTTGAGCGACAACTGGAACCAGTCGCGGCAGGTCACGCGGTTGCCCGACCAGTTGTGGAAGTATTCGTGGGCTACGATCGCCTCGACCCGCTGGTGCGCGGCGTCGGTGGCGGTTTCGGCCTTGGCCAGCACGGCGCTGGAGTTGAAGATGTTGAGCCCCTTGTTCTCCATGGCGCCCATGTTGAAGTCGTTCACGGCGACGATCATGAAAATGTCCAGGTCGTACTCGCGACCGTAGACCTCTTCGTCCCAGCGCATGGACTTCTTCAGGCTGTTCATGGCGTGCTGGCACTTGTCGATGTTTTCCGGCTCGACATAAATGCGCAGCGCCACGGAGCGCTGGCTCATGGTGGTGAAGCTGTCTTCGACGCACCACAAATCACCGGCCACCAGCGCAAACAGGTAGGCCGGCTTCTTGAACGGGTCTTCCCAGGTCGCCCAGTGCCGGCCGTCTTCACCAGGCCCCGAGGCAATCGGGTTGCCGTTGGACAGCAGCACCGGATAGCTGTGCTGCTCGGCGACCACCGTGGTGGTGAACGTGCTCATCACGTCCGGGCGGTCGAGGTAATAGGTGATCTTGCGGAAGCCTTCGGCCTCGCACTGGGTGCAGAACATCGTGCCGGACTTGTACAGGCCTTCCAGCGCAGTATTGGTTTCCGGGTGGATGCGCACGCTGGTGTCGACCGTGAACGTGGTGCTGGTCGGCTGCAGGGTCAGGTGATTTTCGGTCAGCTGGTACTGGGCTGCAGAAAGCTCCTGGTCGGCCAAGGTGACCGACAGCAATTCCAGCTGCTGGCCATCCAGTACCAGCGGCGGCAACCCCGGGCCTCGCTCGGGGTTGCGGCGCATCACCAGTTGCGCATGGACCAGGCTGTGGTCCTCGAACAACTCGAAGGTCAGGTGCGTTTCGTCGATCAGGTACTCGGGCGCCTGATAGTCCTTGAGGTAGATCATCTTCGGTTGTTCGGTGCGCATGCTGGAGTCCTTAACTATGCACGGCGAGCTGATAAGCCGTGTATTTACGAATGTTGATCACGCCGGTATCGAAGATCAGGTACTGACCTTTGATTCCCATCAGCGTGCCTTCGGCAATCGGGTTCTTGTCCAGGTTGAAGCTGACGATCTTCGCCGGATACTGCTCGACCGGAAAGCGGATTTCCAGCGGTTCGACGTCGGCAATCGTCTGGATCGCCTGCAGGCCGAATCGTTCCTGCAGTCCTTGCAGGCCCTCGGCGCAGCTGTCGAACAACTGGTCACGGATCTGCGGCAGGTCCACCGACACCGCATCGCCCTTGAGCAAGGCGCGCCAGTTGGTCTTGTCGGCGACCTGGCTGCGGAACAGGTCTTCGACGAAGCCTGATTGCTGGCGGGTCGCGACGCGCATGATCGGCAAGGCCTGACTGGCGCCCTGGTCGATCCAGCGGGTCGGCAACTGGGTGGCGCGGGTGATCCCGACCTTGACCCCGGAGGAATTCGACAGGTACACGATGTGATCGGTCATGCAGAACGTCTGGCCCCACTCCGGCTCCCGGCAGGTGCCGGCGTCGAAATGGCAGCGTTCCGGGCTCATGATGCACACGTCGCACTGGGCCAGCTTGGTCATGCACGGGTAGCAGTAACCCTGGCTGAAACTGGTCTTGGTCTTGCGTCCGCAATGGGTGCAGTGAATCGCCCCCAGGTATTCCAGGCGCACCGTGGTGCCGATCAACGGATTGACCGGAACCTCGACGTCGCCCAGGCGAAATGCGTATTGCACGTTCGGCCCGTCCAGGCGCGCCGACATTTTACTGATTGCACCGCGGCCAATCTCGATCAATGGATGGCATCCGACTTGAACAGGATATTGGGCACTTGAATCGACTTGGAGCTGCATTCCTGCGGGCCCATGTAGCCAGTACGCTCTTCTTCAGGCAGGTTCTTGACTTCCCAGGCGATCATCGCCTGCAACGACAGTTCGCGTTGTTCGGCGGTGAGCTTGCCACCGTCGGACCATTTACCGATTTCCACCGCCAGTTTCAGGCTCTGGTAGATGTCCGGGGTGATGTTCTTGATCATTTCGTTGAAAGAGGACATTGGGTCTCCGCGCTCTTTGAATCACATAACAGTTTTAGGCGGCCAGTTTACGGCGGTTGTACAAACCACCCAACAAGCCGGTCAAGCATCCGACGAGCAACCCGCCGACGTGGGCCGCGTTGGCAATTTCGCCGAAGCCGATCATCGAGACCAGCCCGGACAGGCACAGCAGCAGCCATATCAGCATCATCGCCAACACCCCGCGGGGCAGGCGATAGGCGCTGTTCGGCGACAGGACCTGAAAGATCCAGCAGTGCCCGAGCAGGCCGTACAGCACGCCGGACAAGCCGCCAAACAGGGTCGGGCCGCTGAAAACATACTGGGCATAGTTGGACACGAGGCTGAACAGCAAGGTCAGACCGATCAGGTTGATACTGCCCTGGCGCGACTCGATGCGCCGCCCCAGCTCCCAATACCACATGCCGTTCATGGCCAGGTGCAGGATGCCGAAGTGGATCAGCATCGGTGTCACCAGGCGCCACCATTGCCCCGCCGCCAGGCTGTCGGCCAACGGTACGAAATGGATGTACTCGCCGACCACGCGAAAATCGAGAAAGGTCAGCCAGCGCAATGTCGTCAGGTTATCGCCCAGCAGCGTCAGCGCGCCGACGATCAGGCTCAGCAGCAGCACCGTGGCAGTGGCTTTGCCATGGCGTAGCTGGTCGGCGAAGTTCGGCCGTCGCATCGTCTGTGCCACCGGAATGTCGAGCTTCTGCTCCGGATCGCCCTCGGGATATCGTTCGTACAGCACCCGCACGTCGTGGCTGATGTTTTCCGGCACCCACAGCACCTGCTCGCCCGCTTCCTCGCTGACCCGATGCGGCACCTGCATGCGTTGCAACAACTTGACGAAACCGCTCAAATCCACCGCCAACGGCAGGCGCAAGACTGCAATCTTGCTCATTGCAGCACCTCCGGTCGCTCGACATCGACCCAGACAAACTTGTGCGGATCGAGCCGGGTTTCCTGGTCCAGGCGATAGGCCACCAGTTTTCCGTAGAGCACCGCACTGTAGTCCAGGCACGCCAGGTTCGGACGAATCGGTGCCGGTTTGCCGCTGCGCCAGTAATGGCCGACGAACAGCAACGGTTCGTCGATGCCGTAGCGCAACAGCGTGTTTTTCTCGGTGGACGACAGTGGCGTGCGGGCCACCGGGTCGGGCAAGGCGTCGGGTTGGAACACGATGTCTCCGTAGGTTTGCGGATCCTCTTCCCAGAATTTGGTGCGGAAGAACGCGCGGGTCAGGCCGTCGCCGCTGGTCATGGTCAGGCCATGGGGCAGGCGCATGTCGGTGCCGCGCAACAGGCGGTCGAACACGGTGCAGGCGAAACTGCCGGGCACGGCCGAGGACTGGAGGAAGTGCTCATCGACACAGCCATCGGGGAACAAGGCCCGCAACGGCTCGATCAAGCCGGCGTCCCAACAGGCATGCACCACCCGGAAGCGTCCGGCATCGACGAACAGGGGCAGTTCATAGAACCACTGCTGGAAGTCATGCCAGTCCGCCGGATGGTGTTCGAACTGGCTCAGGGTCTCGTGCAGCAGGCGCGCATGGCGCGGGGTGTGTTCGCGCACGAACTGCTTGCCGCTGCCAGGCAGCGCCGGGGTGACCCAGCCCAGGGCATTGAATTCGTGGTTGCCCATGATGCACAGCGCCTGGCCGGCCTCGACCATGTCATGGACGATGTGCAGCGCCTCGCGAATCCGCGGACCGCGGTCGATGATGTCGCCGACGAACACCGCCATGCGCGAGGCATGGCGCCAGACGCCCGCTTGCTTGTGGTAACCGAGCCGGTCGAGCAAGTGCTCAAGGGTCAGAGCGCAACCGTGCACGTCACCGATCAGGTCGTAGCTACGCGCGGGATCGAGCATCAGTCGCCTCCACCACCCAACCGGCTGCCCCAGCCGAGCTTGGTCCGGCACACTTCATAGTAGTTGTGATCGAGCGGGTGGATCAGCCGCAACTTCTGCGCCTTTTTGCTCACGGTGATGGTGTCGCCGGGCGCACAGGTAAAGTGGTTCTGCCCGTCACACGAGACTTGCGGGTAAATCTGCATATCCTTGGACACGACGATTTTCAGCTCACTGTTGCCATCGACCACAATCGGCCGGCCTGACAAGGTATGGGGGTACATCGGCACAATCACAATAGCGTCGAGCTTGGGATGCATGATCGGGCCACCGGCCGAGAGCGCATAGGCCGTGGAACCGGTGGGCGTGGCGACGATCAGGCCGTCGGCTTTCTGGCTGCAGACGAACTGGCCGTCGATGTACAGTTCGAACTCGATCATGCGTGTCGATTTGCCGGGGTGCAGCACCACATCGTTCAGGGCATCGCCCTGGCCAATGGCTTCGGCGTGGCGGCGAACTTCGGCCTGCAGCAGGAAACGGTTTTCCACCAGATAGTGGCCGTCAAGCACTTCGGCGACCTTGGTTTCCAGCTCATCGGGGCGGATGTCGGTGAGAAACCCCAGGCTGCCGCGGTTGATGCCAAGCACCGGGATATTATGCTTGGCCAGGGCACGGGCCGCGCCCAGCAGGCTGCCATCACCGCCTACCACGATGACCATGTCGCAGACCTCACCGAGCATCTTGCGCGACGAGGTTTGCAAACCGTGGCCCGGCAGGACTTCGGCAATGGTGTCTTCGAGGATCACGTGCAGGTGACGATCGAGCAGAAAACGTTTCAGTCGGCGTACGGTATCCAGCACCTGGGAACTGCCCAGGCGACCGATGATGCCGATATTGCGAAATTGCTCCATGGGGCCCCTAAGCTCTGTGACGGCGAAAAGCACGATTATGGGCGAAAGCACGGGATAGACAAAATCCTTTCAGCTTCAAGGTGTGCCCGCGATTCGGGCTATGCTCGCAAGATGATCCTATTCCCAGATTTGCTGCAGTTACCCCACCAGTTGCGCCACCCCGAAGTGCGCGACCTGGCGTGGGTCATCCTCGCCCCGCCGATGCTCAGCGCCACGCCCTGGCCACAACGTCATCCGCTGGCCGGCAGCGACTGGGTGCAGGCCCCGGAACAGCTGGAAAACTGGCTGCGAAAACTCGACCGGGACAGTTACGGCTTGCTGCACTGGCTGGCCCAGGCCCGTACCCGCCGCCTGGGCCTTTATTATGAGCGACTCTGGCAGTTCGCCGTGCAGCATGCGCCGGGGATCGAGTTGATTGCCGCCAACATGCCGATCCGTCGCGAGGGTCACACCCTGGGCGAGCTGGACATGCTGCTGCGCGATCGCGACGGCGTGCATCACCTGGAACTGGCGATCAAGTTGTACCTCGGCCCGCAGAACGGCGACGGACAAGACGCCGCGCAGTGGCTCGGTCCGGGTTGCCACGATCGGCTGGACCGCAAACTGGCGCACCTGAGCCAGCACCAACTGCCAATCTCCGCGCGCCCGGAGAGTCGCGAGGTGCTGGCGGCGCTGGATATCCGCCAGTTCAATGCGCATTTGTGGCTGGGCGGCTATTTGCTTTATCCCTGGCCGGGACAGGCATCATCGCCCAGTGGCGCGCATCCCCAGCACTTGCGCGGTCGCTGGCTGCATCAAAAGGACTGGCCGGCGTTCTTCGCCCAGAGCCCGCCCGGCCGCTGGCAACCCCTGCCCCGCCATGCCTGGCTGGCACCGGCGCACTACCCCGGGGAGCAGACGTGGGGCGCTGAACAGTTGAATGCCTGGCTGAGCGAACTGGAGCCTCTGGCGCCGGCGCAATTGCTGGTGCGTCTTACGGAAAATGCTTTGGGTGATTGGGAGGAAGCGGAGCGGTTGTTTCTGGTGGCCGATCTTTGGCCGAATGTGCCGGGGCAGGGTTGAGTTTTTTGCTGATTCAACTGGCCCCATCGCCAGCAGGCTGGCTCCCACATTTGAAATGCATTCCCCTGTGGGAGCCAGCCTGCTGGCGATGGGGTCAACCTGGTCACAACCTAATCACATGCCCCTCCACCGGCGCGACCTCTCCATGAAACAAACGGGAAATAAGCGCCTGCGCCGCTTCATACCCATGACCTTCCACCACCTCCAACAACGGCGGCTCACCACCCGTCACCTTCCGGAAAAACTGCAGCAATCCCTCACCAATATGCTGACTCACCCCTTCCGGCCCCCATTCGGCATTGCGCTTGCGGATCTGAATCGGCGCAAAAAAGAACACCGGTTGCGGCCCCTCAATGGCCGTAAGCCGAGCCTCATCGGTACTTTGCGCCGAGCCGGCAAAGCAGCTATAGACCAACCGCCCGGCAAAATGCCGGTGCACCCGATCACGCAAATCAAGGTCGCCGGAAAAGTCCACATACAGCGTAGGACGGTCATTGGGCAGGTTCGCCAGCTCGGCGTAAGACACCACTCGCTCGTAGCACCCAAGGGTCTCGACAAAGGATTTGTTGCCGGCAGAGGTCAGCGCTACCCGTTCCAGCCCGGGATGATCGCCCAGGCAGACTGCGGTGCCATAGGCAGTTTTGCTCGAAGCGCTGGAGAACACCAGCCGGGCTGCTCCGAAGAACTGCTTGTCCTGCAAGAAGTCCGCAAGCATGGAAGAGGTCAGGAACAGCGGCTTGAGCAGAATCTGCAGGTTTTCGGTTTTCGGGCTGTAGTACGCATCCCAACTGCAACGGGTGTATTGGTTGTACGCCGAGGTCAGCCCGAGTCGATGTTCGGCACCGTCGTAGAAACCACGTTCGGTGACCCGCTCCGGGCGCATCCACAGATGGCTGGCCAGGGGAAAGTAGCCGTAGAAGCGCTCCCCAACCTTGATGCCAGCCACGTCAGACGCCACGACATCGGCGAATCCCCAGGCAGGCACATGGCCCCATTCCGCCAACCCTGTAGGAAAGAACCCCCAGTAGTTCATCGAATGGCCATAGGCGGCGTAGGTAATGTTGTTGGTCGTCAGCGCGCAACGGTCAATCTTCAGGATCACCTCGCCGGTTGCCGGAACCAGGCTTCGTTGCACCTGCTCGATCCGGCTTTGGTCAAGGGCGTTTTTACGGGTGATCAGCCGTGTTACGGTAATTGGACTTTGCATTTTTCAGTCTCCTGCTGCGCAAACGTGGCGGGTAGCACCAGAGTAATGGCAGCCAATGAAGAGCGGGTTCGGAAACTCCAAGGGCGGCGAGCCCGCCGTCAATCCCCGGGCAAAACCGCTGAAACGGCCGAGTCAGGCCCGGGCGATTTTCACCGTCGAAGCGATTTACCAGGCTTTTGTTCGGATTTGGCAAAGAAATGGCTGGGCCGGTCTGACCACCCGGGAAGTGGCACTGGAAGCAGGCGTTGCGGTTGGCACGCTGTACGACTATTTCCCGAGCAAGGAGGCGCTGCTGTCCGGTTACATACGGCATCAACTGGATGCCCTGTTACAGCACATGGATGAATCGGTGGTACAAGCCAATGACCTGGACTGGCCGACCCGGATCAAACGCCTGATCTACATGACCTGCAATCCCGTCGACGACCGCCAGCCCCTGTTCAACCATGCCGTTTCGCTCATCGAACACCAGATCGCCGAGCCGAAACATCATCGAAGGGTGTTCGAAGAACTGTCACGCAAATGGGGCGAAGCGCTCGCCGCCTGTAGCGACTTGCCTGTTCAGCCCTCACAGACAACCATCGATGCGTGGGTCATCATGGCCTGGGGCGGACGGCGTTATTGCGTTACCGCACAACCTGCGGCGGCGCAAACCGCCGCATGGTTGTCGGAAATGGAAACGCTGATCTGTGGCCGACTGGCCAGCGCTAAGTAGTCACGGGCATCACAGCTTTTTATGCTGCTCGACCCACTTGCCGTAGGCATCGATGAATTTCTGCAGGAACGGCCTGACGGATTCAGACAGGTTGCCCGCCTCGTCGAACGCGGAACCGGCGCCGCCCAGGTAGGCTTCAGGCTGCTGCATCAATGGCACATCGAGAAACACCATGGACTGGCGCAAGTTGTGATTGGCCCCGAATCCACCGACTGCACCCGGGGAAACACTGATCACCGCACCCGGCTTGCCACTCCAGGCACTCTTGCCATAAGGCCGCGAACCCACGTCGATGGCATTTTTCAACGGGGCCGGCACCGAACGGTTGTATTCCGGGGTGACGAACAGCACTGCGTCGGATGAACTGACTTGTTGTCGGAAAGTACTGTAGGCTGCCGGCGGTGAAGCACCATCGATGTCTTCGTTGTACAGTGGCAAATCACCGATTTCGACGATTTCCAGCTTGAGGTTGGCCGGCGCCAGATCCGCCAGCGCGAGGGCGACCTTGCGGTTGATCGATGCTTTGCGCAGGCTGCCGACCACTACGGCGACGTTATAGACATTGCTCATGGAAGACTCTCGATTGTCCGTGGGAGGAGCCTGTAGTTATAGATGATCAGGCGACGGTTCGACCAATGAACATGGGTATATCTGCGTCCTGATTATATTTTTTTTACGTAGGAAAACTTACCGTGCTCAGTGGCGGTCTATCCACCGCACATTGAGTGATTTATCTCCAGAGGTTCTAAGCAGATGGCAGCAGTACTCGTCGGTCAGTTCCATGCAAGAGACGCGGAAGGCCGCATTTATTCCGTACATGAGTTCCAGGAATCCACCCCGCCGGCAGACGGCTACGCAGGCTCGACGCCTGTCACCACGTATAAGCTGGCCATTGGCGATCGCGTGAACAAGCTCGATGAAAACGAATTCATGCTGGTGCAATCGGGCGTGACCATTACCCGCGAACCGGTAAACGTCGTTTCATAACCCGGTGTTATGAGCAGAAGGCAGATGCGCAGACTTGGGTTAGGATTCAGACACTGACTCCTCACCTGCTGAACATGGACTTCACGCATGCGCTTACGCCATATCGAAGTGATCCAGGCGCTCCTGCAGACCGGTCACCTGGGCACCGCCGCCGAATGGCTGCAGTTGCCGGTGGCCGAAGTCGAACGCATCCTGCGCGACGCCGAGGATCAGTTGGGTTTCATGCTGTTCGCCAGCGTTCGCGGGCGTTTGCAGGCCACGCGTGAGGCGCGGGAGTTGCAGGTCGAAATCACCCGCCTCTACGATGCCCTCGAACCGGTGCAACGCCTGGCCAACAGCCTGCGGCAATACCTGGCCCCGCCGCTGCGCATCATCTGCACCCCGCCCCTGGCCCAGCACTTGTTGCCGCAAAGCATCGCCGCCCTGCGCCGTCGCCTGCCCGACGCGCCCTGCACGCTCCTGAGCCAACCCACCCGCGATATCGTCCGAAGCCTGTTGCTGCGCGAAAGCGACCTCGGCCTGAGCCTGCACGATCCCGAGCATGCCGATATCCATTGTCAGCCGATCGCCCAAGGCAAGCTGCAGCTGCTCGCCCCCCACGGCTGGCTGCAACCCAAGCAGAAGTACATCTCGCTGCAGGACCTGGCCGGTCAGGCAATGGTGGGCCTGGAAGGACATGACCCGCTCAGCCCGGCGCTTGAACACAAACTGCATGCGCTGCGGCCGGCGCCGGTCATTCAGACCCGGGTACAGACTCACCAGATGATGCGCAGCATGGTCGAGGCCGGTGAAGGTTTGGCCATTGTCGACCCCTTTACCGCCCTCGGCGCCAAAGGGGCCGGGCTCGATGCCTGCCCGCTGGCACCGGCCGTGCCGGTCAGCCTCTACTCCCTGACCCTGAAGAACGGCGAGCCCGGGCCGGCCATTCAGGCGTTGCTGGCGATCATCACGGAACAAGCCGCGGCGATGTTGGCGAACTGATCGGGTGTTCCAGCGGGTTGTCGAAGAATCGGTACCAGAACAGCGCCACTTCGGCGGTATTGGGGTCAATCCCGCGATAACGCAGATGGTCGATGCCGCCAATCACGTAGCCGCAACGCTCGTAAAGCCGGCAGGCGCCCAGGTTGTTGTTCTGGGTTTCGAGCATGATGCCCGGCAGTTTCTTCTTGCGACTCCAGAACTGCGCGACATCCAGCAATGCCTTGGCCACGCCGTGGCGCCTGGCCGGTGCGTGCACCGCCAGTTCGTCGATGTGGGCAAAGCCATTCCAGTTGGTGCTGATCACCAGGTGGCCCACAGGCTCATCGTCCATGTACGCCATGAAAATCGCACTGTCGGCGGCATCGCGAAAGCTGCTGAACTCCTCCGGATCGATGCCATAGCACTTGCGATACGGGATGATCGGCGTGACCCGCCACTGCTCCACCGGCTGGCCTATTTCAGGAGCACCGTAGGCGGCGACTTCAAAACTGAAATCACTGCCCCAGATATAAGCGGCAAAGCCCTCGTCGGCGACGCGCACCGACAGCCCTGGGTAATTCGGATTCATGACCGGTTGCATACTGGGAAAGGTCCTCATTCCTTGATGCAATCGACGGTGTAGTGCCGTCCATTGCCCTCGTCTTCGTGTTGCAATCCGTGCACGTCTGCGACGAAACCCGGGAAGCTGCTGTCGAACGTGCGAGCAAACGCCAGGTAGTCGATGATCGAGCGGGTCGCTTCGGTAAATCGCTCGCCGGGCATGATCAACGGTATGCCCGGCGGGTACGGTACCAGCATGACGGCAGCGATGCGCCCTTCCAGGGCATCGATCGACACCGCTTCAACTTCGCCACGCACCAGATGATCATAGGCGTCCGCCGGCTTCATGGCGATTTGTGGCAGTACCGTGTACATGCGCTTGAGATGTTTGGCCGTGGCATTGCTGCGGTAACAGGCGTGCAGCTGATCGCACAGGTCACGCAAACCCATGCCCTGATAGCGCGCGCCGTGCTGCTGGGCCACACAGGGCAGGCAACTGGCCAGACTGACGTTGGCGTCGTAGCTGCGCTTGAACTCCAGCAACTCGGTGAGCAGCGTGCTCCACTTGCCCTTGGTGATGCCCATCGAGAACAACACCAGGAACGAATACAGCCCGGTCTTTTCGACCACCAGCCCGCGCTCCCAGAGAAACTTGCTGACTACCGCCGCCGGGATTCCGCGTTCGCTAAGCGCACCGCCCGCGGTCAGGCCCGGCATCACCAGGCTGACCTTGATCGGATCGAGCAGGACATAATCGTCGCTCACCTCGCCAAAGCCGTGCCAGTCATCCCCCGGTTGCAGCAGCCAGTCCTCGGTCACCACCCGGTCGATGCCTTCCACCGACGGCGGCTGCCAGATGGAAAACCACCAATCGTCGGCGGCGATGTGCTGGCGCAGATTGGCCAGCGCCCGGCGAAAACTCAGGGCCTCGTCGAACATTTCCTGCAACAGCGAACGCCCGGCCCCGCCCTCCATCATCGCCGACGCCACATCCAGCGAAGCGATGATGCCGTACTGCGGCGACGTGGAGATGTGCATCATGAAAGCTTCGTTGAAACGATCGCGGTCCAGCTGCCGGGCGCCACCGTCCTGCACATGAATCATCGACGCCTGGCTGAAGGCTGCCAGCAGCTTGTGCGTGGAATGGGTGGTGAACACCAGTGGACTGTCTTCACTGCGGGAAGTACCCATGCCGTAGCGCCCGGCGAAGAATTCATGGAACGCCGCGTAGGCATACCAGGCCTCGTCAAAGTGCAACACCTCGACACTGTTGCCCAACTGCTGCTTGATCAGCTCGGCGTTGTAGCAGAGGCCGTCGTACGTCGAATTGGTCACCACCGCCAGCTTGACCTTTGGCGCCCGGCCCCGGGTCAACGGACTGGCGTCGATCTTGGCCTGGATCGACTCGCGGCTGAACTCGCTCAAGGGAATCGGCCCGATGATCCCCAGCTCATTGCGCTCAGGGCACAGGTACAGCGGGATGGCACCGGTCATGATGATCGAGTGCAGCACCGACTTGTGGCAATTGCGGTCCACCAGCACCAGGTCGTCGCGCGCGACCATGGAGTGCCAGACGATCTTGTTCGCGGTCGAGGTGCCATTGATCACGAAGAAGGTGTGATCGGCGCCGAAGTTACGCGCCGCACGCGCCTCCGCCTCGGCCAGGGGGCCGGTGTGATCCAGCAGCGAGCCCAGTTCGGGCACCGATACCGATAAATCCGAACGCAGGGTGTTTTCCCCGAAAAACTGGTGGAACGCCTGCCCTACCGGGCTTTTGTGATACGCCACCCCGCCGCCATGACCGGGGGTGTGCCAGGAATAGTTGGAATCTGCGGTGTGTTGCACCAACGCCTTGAAGAACGGCGGCAGCAAACCATCCAGGTACTTGCGCGCGGCCCGCGCCACCTGGCGGGCGAGGAAAGGCACGGTGTCTTCGAACAGGTAGAGAATGCCGCGTAACTGATTGAGCTCGGCCATGGCGTCGGCCGGAGCGTTTTCCAAAGTCACTTGCTCGCCCAGGGCGAAGATGGGCAGGTCCGGGGCACGCACCCGCGCCAGCCCGATCAACTCGGCCATATTTTGTAACAAGTGCGAATGAGCGCTGGCGTCTTCCGCTGCGATCAGCATGCAGGAGAGCCCGTGATGGGTCGAGGCAACCAGCCGGCCTTCGGTGTAATCCATCGCCGAGACGATACTGAAACCTTCCTGCTCCAGTTCCCGGGCGATCCCCCGCACGCGATCGCCAGCGACGGTGTCGGCCTTGATGTCGCGATGGACGATCAGGACCGGGAATTTCAGATCTTTATACATGGTGCTCAGTGTCCTGAGGCGGCAGGCCAGAGACTGCCAATCACCTCAGGGTAGAGGGTTGGAGCGGATGTGGCGAGTGCGACGCACTGAAATGGGTCGTCAGATCTTGTTTAAGATCAAAAGATCGCAGCCTCATTTCACCTGTAGGAGCTGTCGAGTGAAACGAGGCTGCGATCTTGTAAAGGACCTACGCCGACGCTTCGGCCTCGGCCTCAGCCAACTGCAACCAAAGCGCCGGCCCACCAGCAGATTTACTGATGATTTCCAGCCGCGCCATATGCTGGGCCAAATCTTCGTCACTGGCGCGAATGATCCGCGTCGGCTGGCGGTTGGCCGGCAGGCGGCGGATTTCCGTGGCGGAGTTGTCCGCACCCTCGCCGGAGCCATTGCCATCCGAGGCATTGCCCGCCAGGGACAGGCTGGTCTGGCCGCCGGTCATGGTCAGGTAGACGTCAGCCAGGATCTCGGAGTCGAGCAAGGCGCCGTGCAGCTCACGGCCGGAGTTGTCGACGCCATAGCGCTTGCACAAGGCATCGAGGCTGTTGCGCTGCCCCGGGTGACGTTCCCTGGCCATCATCAAGGTATCGAGGATCGAGCAGTGTTGCGTGATGTCCGCACGATCGTGCTGGCCCATCAGGGCAAATTCGTTGTTGATGAAACCAACGTCGAACGCCGCGTTATGGATGATCAGCTGCGCACCCTTGATGAACTCGAAGAACTCTTCGGCCACCTCGGCGAAACGCGGCTTGCCCACCAGGAACTCGTTGGTGATGCCGTGGACGCCGATGGCGCCTTCGTCACTTTCGCGATCCGGTTGCAGGTACACGTGAAAATGCCGGCCGGTCAGGCGCCGGCCGATCAACTCGACACAACCGATTTCGATAATCCGGTGGCCGTCGGTCACCGGCATGCCGGTGGTTTCGGTATCGAGTACAACGGATCTGGTGGCCATCGGGTGCTCAGCTCTCAATCGGTCAATCGTGCAAAAGCGCGGATACTACCACGCTCAAGGTTTGCGTCGTGAATACGGTCAATGTAGGAGCTGCCGCAGGCTGCGATCTTTTGATCTGGCTCTTGATTTTCTGCGATCCAAAAAAAATCAAGATCAAAAGATCGCAGCCTGCGGCAGCTCCTACAGGGGGATTGCAGTCAGGCTTGCTTGAACCCGCGCACTTCATCCACGCCACGGTTGGCCAGTTGGTCGGCCCGTTCGTTGCCGTGATGGCCAATGTGTCCGCGCACCCATTTCCAGGTGACGTTATGGCGATTGACCTGCTCGTCGAGCAGCTTCCACAGGTCGGCGTTCTTGACCGGCTCTTTCGCTGCGGTTTTCCAGCCGCGTTTTTTCCAGTTGGCCATCCACTCGTTGATGCCTTTCATCACGTACTGGGAGTCGGTCACCAGCAACACGTCGCAGGAACGCTTGAGCTCTTCCAGGCCGCGAATCGCGCCCATCAGTTCCATGCGGTTATTGGTGGTGTTGGCTTCGCCGCCCCACAGTTCCTTCTCGACCCCCTTGCACACCAGCAATGCGCCCCAGCCGCCAGGGCCAGGGTTGCCCTTGCAGGCGCCGTCGGTGAAGAGTTCTACGCTATCGCTCATGCCAATCTATCCAGAAAATGCAGTGGCCCGCCAATCGATGATCGACGACGCCCAGGACCGGGGTCACCCCCGGCCGGAAAAAAGGAAGTATCACGGTTCGATGTTGCGCCGGTTGACCTTGGCCATCGGCAACGGGATCAGCTTGCCCATCGGCTCGCGGCGCTCCTGGCGGACCGGCCGCAGGCCGACCACGATCTTGCGCGCCACCAATAAATAGAAGCCACCACCGCCCAGTTGCCAGTCACCGGCCTTGCGTTCCCAACCGGCCAGACGGGTCTGCCAGGTGGGCGAAGCCAGCGGCGGACGATAGCACCCGAAGCGGCGTTTCTCCAGCGCGAAGCCCAGCAGGTTGAGCCAGTCAGCCACCCGCGAGGGGGAAATGCAGCGCGCTTTGCGCAAGCCATCATGGGCAAACACATGGCGCAGCCCCCACGTACTCCAGGGGTTGATGCCGACGATCAGTAAATGCCCGCCGGGCCGCACGCTGCTCGCTGCCTCGCGCAGCAAACCATGGGGCGAGAGGCAGAAATCCAGCCCATGCTGCAGCACCACCACATCGGCGGCATGCTCGCTCAGCGGCCAGGCCTGTTCCTCGCAGACGATCTCGACCCCGGGCAACGGCGCACCCAGGCGCACGTTGCGCTGCACCTGCGGCGCCGACGGCGGCGTCTGGGCCGACGGCCCGTAATGCACCAGGTAGCCACCGAAGAAGCGCCCCAGCTCGTCTTCGAGCATGCGCCGTTCTTCATCCAGCAGGAATTGGCCGAGGGGGCCGGACAGCCACTCACGGGCTGCGCTGATCAACGCCAGCCAGTCAGGATCAGCCTGAGCGAACGCTTTATCGGTCATTGCATTCTCCAACGCGCCAGGAAGTTCTAAGATGCGCCATTGTTTCCAGCTTGGCGAATCCGACGATGATACAGATCACTGCCCTGCCCGCCTTCACCGACAACTACATCTGGTTGTTACAAGACCCTCGCACCCACCGCTGTGCGGTGGTCGATCCGGGCGATGCCGCGCCAGTACAGGCCTGGCTCAAGGACAATCCGCAATGGGTCCTGAGCGATATTCTGATCACTCACCACCACCATGACCATGTCGGCGGAGTCGAAGCGCTGAAGAAAGCGACGGACGCAACGGTCTACGGTCCGGCCAGCGAAAACATCCCGGCGCGCAATGTTGCGCTCAAGGACAACGATCGCATCAGCGTACTGGGCCTTGATTTCGATATCATCGCCGTTCCGGGCCATACCCTGGGGCACATTGCCTATTATTACCCCGGCCTGCTGTTTTGTGGCGACACCCTCTTCGCCGCCGGGTGCGGGCGTCTGTTCGAAGGCACGCCCAAGCAGATGTACAGCTCGCTGTCGCGCCTCGCCGCCCTGCCCGGGGAAACGAAGGTCTACTGCACCCATGAGTACACCCTGAGCAATCTGCGCTTCGCTGCCGCTGTCGAACCCGGCAACGCCGACACCCTCGAACGCCTGGCCAGCGTGACCCGCCAGCGGGAAGCGGGGGTCATGACATTGCCGTCCACGGTGGCCCTGGAAAAACGTACAAATCCGTTTTTACGCACCGGTGAAACATCCGTTAAAGAAAAAGCGGATGAACGGACCGGCACCGATAACTCCGCGCCCGATATGGTTTTTGCTGCGCTAAGAGCCTGGAAAGATACATTCTGAGCTGTTTGCACGATAGTCCAAAAACTCTGAAAGGTTGACCGCAGAGGGTGCGCTTTCTAGAATCGCCCGACATTTTTGCCCGGAACTTACTTCCAGCCAATGTCGTCATCTATACGCAAAGCCATCAATTCGGACACCCTCACCCGCCTGGCGCAAGCCATAGCGGTGGCTGTGTCCGCGACATTGGCAGGCTGTTCCAGCCATGCGCCGCAGACCGATGCGGCGCACACGCCGAACATTGCCGCGCGCGCCAAGCAGAAGCCCGTCTTCCTCACCGAAAAGCCGACCCCGCAAATCCCGCAGGATGTCTGGGAGCGCATGCGCCAGGGCTTCCAGCTGCAGGACGGCCTGGGCGTCAACCCGCGCATCGAGCAACAGCGCCTGTGGTTCGCCAGCAATCCATCGTTCCTCGAAAACGCCGGCGACCGCGGCAGCCTGTACATCCATTACATCGTCGAACGCCTTGAAGAGCGCAACATGCCCCTGGAGCTGGCGCTGCTGCCAGTGATCGAAAGCGCCTACAACCCGATGGCCTATTCCCGGGCCAATGCGGTGGGTCTGTGGCAGTTCATTCCCTCCACCGGGCGTTACTTCAACCTGCGCCAGACCCGTTTTTACGATGGCCGACGCGACATCACCGCCTCGACCACGGCGGCCATGGACTACCTGACCCGCCTGCACGACATGTTCAATGGCGACTGGCTGCTGGCCCTGGCCGCCTACAACGCCGGCGAAGGCACGGTCAGCCGTGCGATCGAACGCAACGAGCGACTCGGCCTGCCAACCGACTACTGGAACCTGCCGCTGCCCGCCGAAACCCAGGCCTACGTGCCGAAGTTGCTGGCACTGTCGCAGGTGGTCATGGCGCCGGATGCCTACGGCGTGAACCTCAACCCGATCGCCAACGAACCGTATTTCCAGGTCGTCGAAATCAACCAGCGCATGGACCTGTCCAAGGTCGCCGCGGTGGCCAACATCGACGAAGACGAGCTGTTCCAGCTCAACCCGGCCTTCAAGCAGCGCACCACCATCGACGGCCCGCAGCACTTGCTGGTACCGACTTCCAAGGCACAGCTGCTGACCACCAGCCTGCAGACCATGCGCCCTGACGAGTTGATCAGCAAGAAGCAGCTCAAACCGGTTTTCGAAGGCTCGGACAATACGCAACTGGCGAGCGCCAAGCGCAGCTACCGGGTCAAGCGCGGCGACAACCTGGGCTCCATTGCCAAGGCCAACAATGTCAACGTCAAGGACCTGCAACGCTGGAACAAGCTGAGCGGCAAGAATCTCAAGCCGGGCCAGACGCTGGTCATGCAAGACACCGGCAAGCGTAACTCCGGACGCATCAACACCGTGGTCGCGGCCAAGTCAAAATCCAGGACCGAGAAGCCGCAGTCCCAGTACAAGGTTCAGCAAGGCGACTCGCTGTACATGGTGGCCAAGCGCTTCAACGTTGAAATGCAGCACCTCAAGCGCTGGAATCCTCGTGTCGGCCAGGCGTTGAAGCCTGGACAGATGCTGACGGTTTCCAACCCGCACTAAAAATGAGCCCCTGAATTCAGGGGCTTTTTTTGTCCGCATGTTTCAGCAGACCTCTGTAGGAGCTGGCTTGCCAGCGAAAAACCAAGGATCGACGCGGTTAACCTGTAAATACGCGTAATCGTTAACGACCATCGCCGGCAAGCCAGCTCCTACAGTAGATCGGGTACAGGCGCGAGAGATGGGGCGGCTGTGAGGCCGCCGTCTTTTTCCTGTCCATACAAGCTGTTACTGTACGATCCACAATGCCCAAGCCGCCCGGATCGGATTCCTTATTTGAAGCGTCCCCTCCTCCCGCTCCTGATCAGCCTGGCCTTGAGCTCCACCGCAAGCGCGACGATCAGCGAAAGCCATGGTTATGCGCAGTTCGGCACGCTCAAGTACCCGGCCAGATTTACCCACTTCGACTGGGTCAACCCGCAAGCGCCCAAGGGCGGTACGTTGCGGGTCATGGCATTTGGCACCTTCGATACGCTCAACCCCTACACCTTCAAGGGCACCAGCCCGGTGACCACGCCGAATTTCCTGCAATACGGCATCAACGAGTTGAACGAGCCGCTGATGGTCGGCACCGGCCAGTACGCGCCATCCGGAGACGAGCCGACCTCCAGTTACGGCCTGATCGCCCAGTCGGTGGAATACAGCGAGGATCGCAGCTGGGTGGTCTTCAACCTGCGCCCCGAGGCACGCTTCCACGACGGCACGCCGATCACCGCTTATGACGTGGCATTCTCCTACCGCCTGCTGCTCAAGGAAGGTCATCCGCAATACCGCACCAACCTGCAGGAGGTGTTGCGGGTCGACATCCTCAATCCGCAGCGCATTCGTTTCGTCTTCAAGCGTGCCGGCAATCCCTTGCTGATCCTGCGCCTGGGGGAGTTGCCGGTGTTGCCGCAGCATTACTGGAAAGGTCGCGACTTCAAGGCGACCACCTTCGAACCGCCGCTGGGCAGCGGGCCGTATCGCATCACCGCGGTCAACCCTGGGCGCCAGATCGTGTTCGAGCGGGTCAAGGACTACTGGGGCAAAGACCTGCCGGTCAACCGCGGCAAGTACAATGTCGATCGTATGGAAGTCGAGTTCTACCGTGACAGCGACGTCGCGTTCGAAGCGTTCAAGGCCGGCGAGTTCGACATCTACATCGAGCACCAGGCGAAAAACTGGGCCACCGGCTACGGTTTTCCGGCGATCCGTCGTGGCGAGGTGATCAAGGCGCAGATCCCGCACCAGATCCCGACCCAGACCCAGGGCCTGTTCATCAACAGCCGCCGCCCGACATTCGCCGAGCCCCGGGTTCGCGAAGCACTCGGCCTGATGTTCGACTTCGAGTGGACCAACCGCACCCTGTTCAGCGGCGCCTACAAACGCGCCATGAGCTACTACCCCAACAGCGAGTTCTCCGCCAGCGGGCTGCCGGTCGGCCATGAATGGCTGTTGCTCAAACCGTATCGCGAGCAACTGCCGGCCAGGCTGTTCACCGAGCCTTTCAGCCTGCCGCAGACCCAGGGCCGGGGCATCCCCCGGGAAACCATGCGCAAGGCCCTGAGCCTGCTGGCCGAGGCCGGCTGGAAGCTCAATGGCCAGCGCTTGCAGAACGCGGCCGGGCAACCCTTGCGCCTGGAGATCCTGCTGGTCAACCCGAACCTGGAACGCATCCTCCAGCCCTACGTCGAGAATCTCACCAGCATCGGCATCGACGCCAGGTTGCGCACGGTCGATCGCGCCCAGTACAAACAGCGCCTCGACCAGTTCGATTTCGACATGATCCTGATGACCCTCAACCAGACCCTCAGCCCGGGCCTTGAGCAATGGCAGTATTTTCACTCCAGCCAGGTCGGGGTCAAGGGCAGCAAGAACTACGCGGGCATCGCCAATCCGGTGGTCGATCATCTGCTCGATCAACTGCTCGCGGCCAAGAACCGTGACGAACAGGTCGCCGCCGGCAAAGCCCTCGACCGGGTATTGCTGTGGCAGCACTACATCATTCCCAACTGGTACCTCAATTATCACCGCCTGGCCTACCGCAACCGGTTGGCCTTCGTCACGACGCCGCCCTACACCCTGGGCCTGAGCGCGTGGTGGCTGAAATCTTCGGAGAAAGATCGATGAAATTCGCAAGCGCCCTGCTCGTGCAGGCCAGCGCCCTGTTGTTCGCAGGGTGGGCCTTCGCCGCCCCGCAACATGCCCTGACCCTGTACAACGAGCCGCCGAAATACCCGGCCGACTTCAAACACTTCGATTACGTCGACCCGGACGCACCCAAGGGCGGGAAATTCCGCCAGGCCGGGTTCGGCGGTTTCGACAGCCTCAACCCGTTCATCAGCAAGGGCGTGTCAGCCAACGACATCGACCTGATCTACGACACCCTGGCCAGGCAGAGCCTGGATGAACCCTTCACTGAATATGGCCTGATCGCCGGCAAGATCGAAAAAGCTCCGGACAACGACTGGGTGCGTTTCTACCTGCGGCCCGAAGCACGCTTCCATGATGGCCATCCGGTGCGCGCCGAAGACGTGGTGTTCAGTTTCCAGACCCTGGTCAAGGATGGCGCGCCGATGTACCGCGGCTACTACAGCGACGTCGCCGACGTGGTCGCCGAAGATCCGCTGACCGTGCTGTTCAAGTTCAAGCACAGCAACAACCGCGAACTGCCGCTGATCCTCGGCCAGTTGCCGGTGCTGCCCAAGCATTGGTGGGCCAGCCGCGACTTCAACAAGGGCAACCTGGAAGTGCCGCTGGGCAGCGGCCCGTACAAGGTCACCGAAGTGAAGGCCGGGCGCTCGGTGCGTTATGAGCGGGTCAAGGACTACTGGGGCAAGGACCTGCCGATCAACCGCGGCTTCTACAACTTCGACGTGATGACCACCGACTACTACCGCGACAACACCGTGGCGCTTGAAGCCCTGAAGGCCGGGCAGTTCGATTACTGGCTGGAGATGACCGCGAAGAACTGGGCCAACGCCTACAACATCCCGGCGGTGACCGAAGGCCGGCTGATCAAGGAACAGATCCCCAACGGCAACCCCACCGGCATGCAGGGTTTCGTCTTCAACCTGCGCCGCCCTGTGTTCCAGGACGTGCGGGTGCGCCAGGCCCTGACCCTGCTGCTGGACTTCGAATGGACCAACAAGCAGTTGTTCAACAGTGCCTACGCACGCACCCGCAGCTATTTCGAGAACTCGGAAATGGCCGCCACCGGGCTGCCGGACGCCGATCAGCTGGCGATTTTGGACCCGTTTCGCGGCAAGATTCCCGAGCAGGTGTTCAGCGAGGCGTTCGCCAACCCGGTGACCGACGCCAGCGGCATGATCCGCACCCAGCAACGCCAGGCCTACCAGTTGCTGCAGGAGGCCGGCTGGCGCATCGTCGACGACAAGATGGTCGATGCCAACGGCAAACCGGTGAGCATCGAATTCCTCCTGGCCCAGACCGAATTCGAACGGGTGCTGCTACCGTTCAAGCGTAACCTGAGCGACCTGGGCATCGAGCTGGTGATCCGCCGGGTCGACGTTTCGCAGTACGTCAACCGCGTGCGCTCGCGGGACTTCGACATGATCGTCGGCAGCTTCCCGCAGTCCAACTCACCGGGCAACGAACAGCGCGAGTTCTGGATGACCGCGGCCGCCGACAAGCCCGGCAGCCGCAACTCCATGGGCCTCAAGGACCCGGTGGTGGACCAGCTGGTCGAGCAATTGATCAACGCCGACTCACGCCGCAGCCTGGTCGCCCATGCCCGCGCACTGGACCGGGTGCTGCAATGGGGCTATTACGTGATACCCAACTGGCACATCAAGACCTGGCGCGTGGCCTACTGGAACCACATCGGCCACCCCAAGGTCTCGCCTAAATATGACATCGGCATCAACACCTGGTGGATCAAGCCCGATGCGAAACCGGCCATAGAGATCGAAACCAAATTGCAAGCCGACCCTGCGGGCACGGAGTAATCAGATGCTGGCGTATATTTTTCGGCGACTGCTGCTGATCATCCCGACCCTGTTCGGCATTTTGCTGATCAACTTCGTGATCATCCAGGCCGCCCCCGGTGGGCCGGTGGAACAGATGATCGCCAAGCTCGAAGGCTTCGAAGGCGCCACCAGCCGCATTGCCGGCGGTGGTGCCGAAGTGTCGGTCGCAGGTTCGACCTATCGTGGCGCGCAAGGCCTGGACCCGGCGCTGATCAAGGAAATCGAGCACATGTACGGCTTCGACAAATCGGCGCCGGAACGCTTGTGGATCATGGTCAAGAACTACGCGTCGCTGGATTTCGGCGACAGCTTCTTCCGCGATGCCAAGGTCATCGACCTGATCAAGGAAAAGATGCCGGTGTCGATTTCACTCGGGCTGTGGAGCACCCTGATCATGTACCTGGTGTCGATCCCGCTGGGGATCGCCAAGGCCACGCGGCACGGCAGTCACTTTGACGTCTGGACCAGTTCGGCGATCATCGTCGGCTACGCGATCCCGGCGTTCCTGTTCGCCATCCTGCTGATCGTGGTGTTTGCCGGTGGCAGTTATCTGGACTGGTTCCCGTTGCGCGGGCTGACCTCGAACAACTTCGACGAATTGAGCATGGGCGGCAAGATCCTCGACTACTTCTGGCACTTGGCGCTTCCGGTGACCGCCCTGGTGATCGGCAACTTCGCGACCATGACCCTGCTGACCAAGAACAGCTTCCTCGATGAAATCAACAAGCAGTACGTGGTCACCGCCAAGGCCAAGGGCCTGACCAATCACCGCGTGCTCTATGGCCATGTGTTTCGCAACGCCATGCTGCTGGTGATCGCCGGTTTCCCCTCGGCGTTCATCGGCATCTTCTTCACAGGCTCCTTGCTGGTGGAAGTGATCTTCTCCCTCGACGGCCTCGGCCTGATGAGTTTCGAAGCGGCGATCAACCGCGACTACCCGGTGGTCTTCGGCACGCTGTTCATCTTCACCCTGCTGGGGCTGGTGGTGAAGCTGATCGGCGACCTCACCTACACCTTTGTCGATCCGCGCATCGACTTCGAAAGCCGGGAGCATTGAGATGAACCTGTCCCCTCTCAATCGCCGGCGCTTCGAGCTGTTCAAGGCCAACAAACGCGGCTGGTGGTCGTTGTGGCTGTTCCTGATCCTGTTCGGCGCCAGCCTCGGCGCCGAGTTGATCGCCAACGACAAGCCGCTGGTGGTGCACTACGACAACGGCTGGTACTTCCCGGCGCTCAAGCGCTACCCGGAAACCACCTTCGGCGGCGAGTTCCCGCTGGAGGCCAACTACAAGAGCCCGTACATTCGTGAACTGCTCAAGGCCAAGGACGCCTGGGTGCTGTGGGCGCCGATTCCCTACAGCTACCAGAGCATCAACTACGACCTGAAAGTGCCGGCCCCCGCGCCCCCCTCGACCGACAACCTGCTGGGCACCGATGACCAGGGCCGCGATGTGCTTGCGCGGGTGATCTACGGCTTCCGGATTTCCGTGTTGTTCGCCCTGACGCTGACTTTGCTCAGCTCGCTGATCGGCGTGATTGCCGGGGCGCTGCAGGGTTTCTACGGCGGCTGGGTGGACCTCGCCGGGCAGCGCTTCCTCGAGATCTGGTCGGGCTTGCCGGTGCTGTACCTGCTGATCATCCTCGCCAGCTTCGTCCAGCCGAACTTCTGGTGGCTGCTGGGGATCATGCTGCTGTTTTCCTGGATGAGCCTGGTGGACGTGGTGCGTGCCGAGTTCCTGCGCGGGCGCAACCTCGAATACGTGCGTGCGGCGCGGGCGCTGGGCATGCAGAATGGTGCGATCATGTTCCGCCACATCCTGCCCAACGCCATGGTCTCGACCATGACCTTCATGCCGTTCATCCTGACTGGCGCCATTGGTACCCTGACCGCCCTGGATTTCCTCGGCTTCGGCTTGCCGGCCGGCAGCCCTTCATTGGGTGAACTGGTCGCCCAGGGCAAGTCCAACCTGCAGGCGCCCTGGCTGGGCATGAGCGCCTTTGCCGTGCTGGCGTTGATGTTGAGTTTGCTGGTGTTCATCGGCGAGTCCGCTCGCGATGCCTTCGACCCGAGGAAGTGAAATGAATCAGGACAATCTGATCGAAGTGCGCGACCTGGCCGTCGAATTTGTCGTTGGCGAGCGCTGCCAGCGGGTGGTCGAAGGGGTCAGCTTCGACATCAAGCGTGGCGAAACCCTGGCGCTGGTGGGTGAAAGCGGCTCCGGGAAATCGGTGACGGCGCATTCGATCCTGCGCCTGCTGCCCTACCCGCTCGCCAGGCACCCGTCGGGGACCATCGAATATGCCGGGCAGAACCTGCTGGAGCTGAAAGAGAAAACCATCCGCCATATCCGCGGCAACCGGATCGCGATGATCTTCCAGGAGCCGATGACCTCGCTCAATCCGCTGCACTCGATCGAGAAGCAGATCAACGAGGTGCTGGGCATTCACAAGGGCCTGGTCGGCAAAGTCGCGACCAAGCGCACCCTGGAGCTGCTGGAAATGGTCGGCATTCCCGAGCCGGAAAAGCGTCTCAAGGCCCTGCCCCACGAATTGTCCGGCGGCCAGCGCCAGCGGGTGATGATCGCCATGGCCCTGGCCAACGAGCCGGAACTGCTGATTGCCGACGAGCCAACCACTGCGCTGGACGTGACCGTCCAGCTGAAAATCCTCGAATTGCTCAAGGAATTGCAGGCCCGCCTGGGCATGGCTCTGCTACTGATCAGCCACGATTTGAACCTGGTCAAAAGAATTGCGCATCGCGTATGTGTCATGCAGCGCGGTTGCATCGTCGAACAGGCATCGTGCGAAGAATTGTTCCGCGCGCCGCAGCACCCGTACACTCGGGAACTGCTGGCAGCGGAGCCCAGCGGCAAGCCTGCAACCAATGTCGTCGGCCCGCCGTTGCTTGCGGTCGAGGACCTGAAAGTCTGGTTCCCGATCAAGAAAGGCCTGCTGAAAAAGACCGTGGACTACGTCAAGGCGGTCGACGGTATCAATTTCAGCCTGCCCCAGGGCCAGACCCTGGGGATTGTGGGAGAAAGCGGTTCCGGCAAGTCGACGCTGGGCCTGGCAATATTGCGCTTGATTGGCAGTACCGGCGGCATCCGATTTGAAGGCAAGCAGCTAGACTGCCTGACGCAACAACAGGTCAGGCCGCTGCGGCGGGAGATGCAGGTGGTGTTCCAGGACCCCTTCGGCAGCTTGAGCCCACGGATGTGCGTGAGCCAGATCGTCGGCGAAGGCCTGCGGATTCACAAGATGGGCACCGCTGAGGAACAGGAAGCGGCGATTATTGCAGCATTGAAGGAGGTAGGCCTGGACCCGGAAACCCGGAACCGCTACCCCCACGAATTTTCCGGCGGGCAACGGCAGAGAATCGCCATTGCCCGGGCACTGGTGCTAAAACCGGCGTTGATACTGCTGGACGAGCCGACTTCGGCCCTCGACCGCACCGTGCAACGCCAAGTGGTCGAGCTTTTACGATCACTGCAAAGCAAGTACAACCTGACGTATCTGTTTATCAGCCATGACCTGGCTGTCGTCAAGGCGCTGAGCCACCAGCTGATGGTGGTCAAGCATGGCCAAGTGGTCGAACAGGGAGACGCGCAAAGCATTTTTGCCGCCCCCCGTCATCCGTATACACAGCAGTTGCTGGAAGCCGCCTTTTTGGCACCAGCCACTGCGCAATAACCTGAAAAGAGGAGCAACACATGGGTTTTCTCGCCGGTAAGCGCGTACTGATCGTCGGTGTCGCCAGCAAGCTGTCCATCGCATCCGGCATCGCTGCCGCCATGCATCGCGAGGGCGCTGAGCTTGCCTTCACTTATCAGAACGACAAACTCAAGGGTCGTGTCGAAGAATTCGCACAAGGCTGGGGCTCGAGCCCTGAGCTGTGCTTCCCGTGCGACGTGGCCAGCGATGAAGAAATCGCCAAGGTCTTCGAAGCACTGAGCAAGAAGTGGGACGGCCTGGACTGCATCGTGCACTCCGTTGGCTTCGCCCCGGGCGACCAACTGGACGGCGACTTCACCGAAGCCACCACCCGTGAAGGTTTCCGCATCGCTCACGACATCAGCGCCTACAGCTTCGTAGCCCTGGCCAAGGCCGGCCGCGAAATGATGAAAGGCCGCAACGGCAGCCTGCTGACCCTGTCGTACCTGGGCGCCGAGCGCACCATGCCGAACTACAACGTGATGGGCATGGCCAAGGCTTCCCTGGAAGCTGGCGTACGTTACCTGGCCGGCTCCCTGGGCCCGGACGGCACCCGCGTGAACTGCGTATCGGCCGGCCCGATCCGCACCCTCGCCGCTTCCGGCATCAAGAACTTCCGCAAGATGCTGGCCGCCAACGAAGCGCAAACCCCGCTGCGTCGCAACGTCACCATCGAAGAAGTCGGCAACGCCGGCGCCTTCCTGTGCTCGGACCTGGCGTCCGGTATCAGCGGCGAAATCATGTACGTGGACGGTGGCTTCAACACCACGGCCATGGGCAACCTCGAAGAGTGATCTTCGGTTAGCCAAAAAAACCCGCCTTTTCAGGCGGGTTTTTTTATGGGAATCATGTACACCTGTAGGTACTGGGAATGTCGGAGTAGTAGGCGCTGGCCGAACGGTTGCAATCGCAGGGGACTCGTTTCGTGATTGAGCCGGGGATACGATTCAAGGGGCTGGTGGGCGAACAGGCGACGATGTTTCTGTTCGATCCCTGCAGCAATGCCCTGGAGTTCAAGGCGTTCAAGGATATTGGGCAGCTTTTTGCCAATTAGTGTTGTCTGCACGACCGCCTTCGCGAGCAAGCCCGCTCCCACATTTGACCGAGCTCAACCAGTTGAAATGCGATTAATTGTGGGAGCGGGCTTGCTCGCGAAGAGGCCCGCAAAGACACCATAACTCTAGCGAGCCAGCGCCTCTTCAGCCTCTTCCAACAGCTCCTCGACCGAACCATGCAGTGCCGGGTCAAACTCGATCTGCCCAATACTGAAACGAATGTCATACCCGCGATGCGTCATGGCATTACGCTCATCGAGCATTTCTTCAAGCCGCGCCCTGATTGCGCTGACGTCTACCGAGGAGGATCCCAGGAGCAAGGCGACGAAGGAGGAACCCTCCAGCCGCCCGACCACATCGCTCTCCCGAAAGCCGATACGCAGCACGTCGGCAAAGGTCTTCAGCGCGTTGTCGCCCTCAGTGCGGCCGAACAGATAGTTGATGCGTTTGAACTCATCAAGGTTGAAGAACAGCAGCGTCGCCGGCCGCCCCAGTTGCTGGCAGGCCTCCAGGCCCAACTGAGCCAGGGCAATGAAACCGTGCCGGTTGGGCAGCAGTGTCAGCTCATCCATGCTCGCCATCTGCACGCCGATCAACTCCTGTTCGGCTTTGCGGGCCAGATCGCGCAGCAGCTCGCGCTCCTGTTGTGGCGTCCCTGCACGTACACCGGGTTTGTGCGGTTTGCCTGAGATCAGCATCACATACTCCATGGGTGGGTATGTAGTTTAGAGTCCTCGATTCCGGGTTTGACTCCCTGTCTGCGAGCCGTTGGTCAGCTTCCCGTTACCGGGCACGGCCCACCGGCGTCCGCCCAGCGCTTGAATTGAGTGACAAAAATGTCGTGGGGAACCGGCACCGGTGCGCGATTACCACCCGGATTCCAGCCCCACAGCACCAGCTTGTCCTCGCTGACATGCTTGATCAGCGCGGCGAAATCGCGGTCGCCATTGCTCGCACGGTCCTTGATCATGCTGCACAACATGTCCGGGGGCAGGCCGATCCAGGCCATCTTGTGCGCCGCCGGTGGCAGGCTCCAATGCGGCGCACCCGGCGGTGCATGGGCGCCGTAACTGGCCGGCGGGTTGTCTTGCGCATGGCAACTGGCGCAAGGCAGACCCGCCGCGCCTTTGCCGTCCATGCCACGCACGACGTTCATCGCGTGGGGTAGGCCGGCGTCGAACTGCAACGGCGAATCGCCGGGGATGTGGCAATTCTGGCAACGCGGGCTCTGGAAGACTTGCTGCACGGTATCGAACGCCTTCAAGGCTTCCCGGTCTTCGGCGAACAACTCTGTCGCATAGATAAACAGGCAAACCAGAAGCACCGAACCGAGCAACCAATGATGTCGCTTCATCTCACTTTTCATTTCACACCCCCGACAACTGCAGCGGCAGTTCACGCAGGCGTTGCCCGGTCAGGGCGTACACCGCGTTGGCCACCGCCGGCGCCGTGGGTGGTACACCCGTCTCGCCGATGCCACCGGGTTTCTCGCTGCTGGGCAGGATATGCACTTCGACCACCGGCATCTCGTTGAGCCGCAGCACCTGGTAATCGTGGTAGTTGGACTGCACCACCCTGCCGTCCTTGATCGTCAGTTTGCTGTGCAAGGTGAAGCCCAGGCCGAAGGCGATGCACGACTCCATTTGCGCCGCGATGCTCTGCGGATTGACCGCGATCCCGCAATCCACCGCGCACACCACCCGGTGCACACGGATCGCCAGGTTGTCCTGCGACACTTCGGCGACCTGCGCCACGTAACTGCCAAATGACTCATGCACCGCCACGCCCAGGGCATGGCCATCGGGCAGCGGCGCCTTCCAGTTGGCCTTCTCCACCGCCAGGTTCAATACGCCCAGATGCCGCGGATGCGCCTTGAGCAACGTGCGTCGATATTCCACCGGGTCCTTGCCGGCCGCTGCGGCCAGCTCGTCGATCAGTGATTCCATGACGAAGGCGGTGTGGGTATGCCCCACCGAACGCAGCCACAGCACGCTGATGCCGGTCTTGGGCGAATGCAGCTCCACCTGATGATTGGCCAACCCTTGCAGATAGGGACTGTCCGCCACGCCCTCCACGGACGTTTTGTCGATACCGTTCTTGACCATGGCGGCTTCGAGCGAGGTGCCGGCCATGATCGATTGCCCGACCAGCACATGCTGCCACGCCACCGGCAGGCCATCAGCGCCGAGGCCGACCCGCGCCTGGTGCAGGAACGCCGAGCGGTAATAACCGCCACGGATGTCATCCTCTCGCGCCCACACGGTTTTCACCGGCCCGCCCGCGGCCTTGGCAACCTGCACCGCTTCGGCGACAAAGTCCGAAGTCGGGTTGGCTCGCCGGCCGAAACCGCCGCCGAGGAACTCGGTGTGGATTTGCACCTGCTCGGGTTTGAGCCCGGTGATCTTGCCGGCGATCATCTGGTCCAGGGTCTGGAACTGCGTACCGGTCCAGATCTCGCATTTGTCCTGGGTGATGCTCACCGTGCAGTTGAGCGGCTCCATCGGCGCATGGGCCAGGAAGGGCACGCTGTACTCGGCATCGATTGTCTTGGTCGCCTTGGCCAGTGCGGCCTGGGCATCGCCCGCCTGACTGGCGGGCAGCCCGGGGGTGGCGGCGAGCTTGCGAAACTCCTCGAGCAATTGCTCACTGTCGAGCCCGCTGTTCGGCCCCAGGTCCCACTCGACGTGCAGCGCATCGCGCCCCAGTTTCGCCGCCCAGTAGTGATCGGCGATCACCGCCACGCCGGTCGGCACCTGCACCACTTTGTGCACACCGGGTATCGCCAGCGCCTCGGCGCCTTCAAAGGATTTGACGCTGCCACCGAACACCGGCGAGCGAGCGACCATCGCGGTCATCAGGCCGTCGAACTGCACGTCCATGCCGAACTTGGCGCGACCGGTGATTTTCTCCGGAGTGTCCAGGCGCCTGGTGGGTTTACCGATGATCTTCCAGTCCTTGGCCTCCTTGAGCTTGATCGACGCCGGGTCCGGCACCGGCAACTTGCCGGCGTCATCGGCCAGTTCGCCATAGGTGGCCTGCTGGTCGCCGGCAAACACCACGCCCGACTCGGTGCGTATCGCCGAGGGTGCGACGTTGAAACGCTTGGCCGCGGCCTCGACCAGCAGCAACCGCGCCGCTGCACCGGCCTGGCGATAACGGTCGAACTCCATCCAGGTCGAGGTCGAACCGCCTGTGATCTGCATGCCGCCGAACCCGGCAAGTCCATAGTCGGCGGCTGAAGCCGGTGAGTGTTCGACGCGGATCTTCGACCAGTCGGCGTCCAGTTCTTCGGCAATCAACATGGTCAGCCCGGTCCAGATGCCCTGGCCCATTTCCGAATGGCCGAGCAATACGGTGACGCTATTGTCATTGCCGATGCGCAGGAAGGCATTGGGGGCGAACACATTGCCCTGGTTTTCCGCGCCCAGGGCAAAGCGATGGGCCCCAGGGATGACAAACGCCACCACCAGCCCGCCCCCCAGCACGGCACTGCCCTTGAGAAAGCCACGACGCGACAGCGGATCGATGCTGTTCATGGCCATCAAGCCAGTTGCGCCGCGCGCTTGACCGCGGCGCGGATTCTTGGATAGGTGCCGCAACGACAGATGTTGCCCGACAGCGCCTGGTCGATATCGCTGTCGGTCGGTTGCGGGATCTTTGCCAGCAAGGCCGCGGCCGACATGATCTGCCCGGACTGGCAGTAACCGCACTGCACCACATCGAGTTCGGCCCAGGCCTGTTGCACCGGGTGCGAACCGTCGGTGGACAGGCCTTCGATGGTGAGGATTTTCTGTCCATGGGCCACGGCCGTGGCGGGTGTGATGCAAGAGCGCAAAGGCGTGCCGTCGATGTGCACGGTGCAGGCGCCGCACTGGGCCATGCCGCAGCCGAACTTGGTACCGGTCAGGTGCGCGACGTCGCGCAGGACCCAGAGCAGCGGCATGTCCGCGGGGACATCCAGCTCCTGATCCTTGCCATTGATATTCAGGGTCAGCATTGCGCAGGTCCTCAGACTCACGGTGTTCTGAAGGTGGCGCCGCTTTGGCGATCAACGACCTACGCGCGCCTTTGGGTTATCCCTTCAGCTAAGCGCAAATTGCCGGGCAGGCCGGGGTGTATCGACCACCGGTCACAAAACCCGCCCGAATTGCCGATAAAGCCGTCCATCTCTCGCGGCCGACCCCGCCCCCTGTAGGAGCTGGCTTGCCAGCGAAGACGTCCTCACAACCGCCCCGTATCTCACGGCCGTACCCGATCTACTGTGGGAGCCAGCCTGCTGGCGATGGCGGCCTGACAGCCGCCCCGTATCTCACGGCCGTACCCGATCTACTGTGGGAGCCAGCCTGCTGGCGATGGCGTCCTCACAACCACCCCGTATCTCACGGCTGTACCCGATCTACTGTGGGAGCCAGCCTGCTGGCGATGGCGTCCTCACAACCGCCCCGTATCTCACGGCCGTACCCGATCTACTGTGGGAGCCAGCCTGCTGGCGATGGCATCCTCACAACCGCCCCGTATCTCACGGCCGTACCCGATCTACTGTGGGAGCCAGCCTGCTGGCGATTGCGGCCTGACAGCCGACCTATTATTTGTTGACCGAGTACATATCCATTCCTGCGGTAACGGCCACTTATGGTTTCGCCCTTACGGCGAGTCACTTGGAAAAACGGAACGCCGCCCGGCCCCAAGTAACCAAGGGCTCTTGCCCCTGACGTTCGGTGCCTCGCTAAGGCTCGGCATGCCCTCGCTCCGGTCCTGCTCCGTGGGCCCGCCGCGATGGGCCATCCTTGGCCCAGCGCGGC